>JBDTZD010000147.1:0-10322 GCA_040005335.1 Pyrinomonadaceae bacterium
CCGAACTCGAAAAACGTCGTCAAGCAGTCATGATGGCGATGACAAAAACAAATCCTAACTCGGTGATGATTTTATTTAGCGCCGAGCCGCGTCTTTATACAAATGATGTTGATTACGTTTTTCGGCAGGAAAACAATCTTTATTATCTGACGATGCTCAAAAAAGCGGGCGCAACCCTTGTTTTAATACCGGGAAACCGAGAGACGCCGGAAATTTTGTTTTTGCCCAAACGCGATCCGCGCAACGAAACTTGGAATGGCAAGATGTACAGTCGGGAAGAAGCGAGTTTGGTTTCCGGCGTCAAAACCGTTTTCGACGCAGAAGATTTTACGCCGTTTATTGCCGCGCTGCGAGCCGGAAAAGCGTTTGAGAAAGTTAAAGGCATGACGACTATTTATCAGTCCGCTCCGACACCAGCCAAACTTTATTTGCTCCAACCTGTTGGCTCGGACGGGCGAGAGTGGGCGCAGGAAATTGCTTTCGCCGACACCTGGAAAAATCAAGCAAATTTTAAAGTTGAAAACGCCCAGTTCATCTTTTGGGATTTGCGGCTGATTAAATCGCCGTTTGAAATAAAAATACTGCAACACGCGATTGACATTACGACCGAAGCTTTTGGGCGTTCAATGGCTGTTGCGGGACGCTCAAAAATGGAGTACGAAGTGCAGGCTGAGGTTGAATACACTTTTCGACGCCGCAACGCTGATTTTTGGGGGTATCCGTCAATTGTCGGATGCGGTCCGAACGCGACGACTCTGCATTATGAAGAATCACAAGGAGCGGTTAAACCTGGCGATTTGTTGTTAATGGATGTCGGCGCGGAATACGATCATTACACGGCGGATGTGACGCGCACGTTTCCAATCAACGGCAAATTTTCAAAAGAACAAGCCGAAGTTTATCAAATTGTTTACGACGCGCAGGAAGCCGTTGCCCGCGCGACCAAACCAGGTGCGAATTTCCAAGATGTTAATGCTGCCGCCGTTAAAGTTATCAACGATGGATTGTTTAAACTTGGGTTAATTACCGATAAAAATTCAAAGCAATATCGCATTTGGTTTATGCACGGTACTTCGCACTGGCTCGGCATGAATGTTCACGATGTCGGCGCGTCCAACAATCGTTTTAAACCGGGCAATGTTTTCACGAACGAACCCGGCATTTACATTCGCGAAGACGCGCTCCTCAATTTACAAAAAACGCCTGAAAACGAAAAATTTATTGCCGCTGTGCGCCCCGCTTTTGAAAAATATAAAAACATTGGAGTGCGTATCGAGGATGATTTGCTAGTTACGGAAACAGGCTGCGAATGGCTGACGAAAAATCTGCCGCGAACAATTGACGACATTGAAAACATGATTGCCGGCGCGAAACAGGAATTGCCCGCAAATGAAGACAGCTTTTTAATTAAACCGAAAATGCCCAATCTCTTAGATGAACGAGGGTTTAACTTTTGATGGTGCGAAGTTTTTGCATTTCAACCGCTTAATTAAATCGTTCTCATTCATAGCTCAGAGCTTCGACGGCATCGAGCCGCGCTGCGCGAATTGCCGGATAAAGCGCGCCGAGTGCGCCGCCGATTAGCCCAACAAATAAAATAATAAAGATTAGCTGCCATTCGATGTTAACTTGCATCGTTGTTGTTTTAGTGAGAATAAAACGCAAGCAGACTGTTAGCAAAACACCCAAAATAACGCCCAAAAAGCTAATCAGCAAAGCCTCTTGTGTAATTGTCCAAGCGATTCCGCTTTTTGACATACCCAAAGATTTCATAATTCCGATCTGGCGCGTCCGTTCGGTAACGGTTGTGTACATTGTCAGCAAAATAATCAATCCGCTGATTGCCGCCGCAACTCCGATGACAACATTCAAAAAAACGTTTAAAGCCGGAATGGAATTTGAATAAAGTTCTTCCAAATCTTTGGTAAAAACAATTGGATTGTCGGGAAACTTCTGCGATATTCTTTCGGCAACAGCTTCCTGCTGACTGGCGTCTTTGACTTTGATGAGGATATTGGTGCATTTGCCATTGCCGCCAAGCTGTTCCTGCATTGTCGCCAACGGAATTTTGATGCGACCGCCGCCCACCGCTGGTTCATACATTCCGACAAGAGTGAAATCGCGCTCATACATTTTTAAAGCGTCGCCGATTTTCAGCTTTTTCGACTCCGCCCAGCCCGTATCAACAATTGCTTCGTCGCCCGCCGCGCCAATCGCGCGACCGGAGACGATATGTAAACCGGAAAGCTGCGAGTATTCGTCAAATATAATTCCGTCCACCAGCCGACTGCCAAAATTATTTTCTTTGGCGGCAACAAGATTTTGCCCAATCGGAACTGCCATTTGAACGCCGTCGAGACCGGCAATTTCGGCGGCATAGGCAACCGGCAGCCGAAATGCGTCAGAGCCGGTAAAACCAATTGCTCCGGAAGCGCGAAACATAATCTCCGCGCCGACATTGGCTTCCTCGCGGGCTTTTCCGCGCAGAGTGCCGTCTGCCAGACCAATCGTAAACATAATCAGCAGGACACCGACCGCAATTCCGAAGATACTGACAAAGGTGCGCGCCGGTCGGTGAAAAAGATTTGATAAAACAAGATTATCTTTCATTTGAAGACTTAAATTAAATTTCTGCTGGAACCACCAAGCTTAGCTGCGCGGCGGTTTAGCAGTGTTCGAGTTTGTATTAACATTTGAGTTGTTTTTTGAATCGGCTTTCTCAGTTTCAGCAGGCTGTTGTTGCGCTTCCTGAGGCGAGATCCAACCCGAGCGGCGCAGCAGCGGCAACACAAATTTAATTGGGATAGCCATGTTTGATGCCGAATTTTCAGTAAAAACGCCGAAATTTACCCCGATCACGCGACCCGATTGCCCGAACAACGGCGCGCCCGAACCGCCCTCCGCCGTTTGCGCGTTGTGAACGATTCGTCTGTCACGCAAATCAGTAACATTCCCTTGCGTTAAAAGCGGAGTAATCAATTTTTCCTGAGCCAGACAACCGACTAAAATTTGCAATGAGCCGTTACAGCGAGACTGAATTCGGCGAGCGTCTTTCTCATCTGCCATTGCCACCAGTCGGTCGGGTCCGCTCGGATAACCCATTGTGACAACCGTTTTACCAACTCGCGCCGCGTCCGAATCATCATCGAGCGGCAAAATCGGGATTTCAGGAAAAACGGAATTCGGATCAAGCGAGGCAACGGCTAAATCTTCATTGGCGGCAGTTTCACGCACTTTGAGCGGAAACGGCTGCGGGAAACCCGGAAAATAAACGACAAGTTTTTTCAGACGGGCGCGTCCGTTTGCGAGCCGCGACATAACTTTGACTTCTTCGCTTTCCGTCCAGGGCTGAACAACATGGCGATTGGTCAAAATGTAACCGCCGCCAACATGAAAACCTGTGCCGACAAAATCATATTCTACTGGTGTGCCGCTGCCTTCAGTTGTCAGAGGTGATTGCTGTTCTTTAGCCGTCTCCCGAGCAGCGGGAGCGAAACCGTTTTCACTTACCGAAGGCGGAGCAGGTTCAAAAGGATCTGGCGTTGGCATCATTGTCGGGTCTGGGTAACGAAGCTGTTTGCCGGTTTGTTTGTCAACTAAATCATATGTTCCGACAAGCAGGCAAACGCCGTTTCCGTATTTATTTCTCAGGGTGGGCGCCATCGTTACGATGTCAATAAGCTGTTGATTGGTTTTATCAAGGTTTCCCAATTGAGCGCGATTTTTAGCAAGCTCATCTTTAAGGTCGGCGATAATTTGACCTTGCTGTCTAGTAATCTCGCCAGTGCGCTGCAGCTCATTGGAAACTGCCATTCCAACATAAAAGAGACCGCTTAAAGCCGCTATAACAACTAACAAAACCACCAGCTTTGTCATCCAGCCAACTTCGTTGACGAGTTCTCGGACAAATTCACGCAGGAAAACTTTGGCGTCGTCGCGCTTGGACGAAATGGCGGATTCAAGCGCAGCCTCTTCAATAAAACGCATTGAATGCGCCCCCTCCGCGCCCGCCGATGTTGCTGTCAAAGCTGATTGTTTACCGACGTTAAAAAATTGCAGGGTCAATTCGGCATCAGGAATTTTTATCAAATCTCCTTCGCGCAATTTGGTTAATAAGACAAGCGGCGCATTATTAAGCTCGAAATTAAAGTTTTCTTTGAAATCAGCAACGCGGTATGATCCATTTTCGCGGCGCAGCTCCAGCCACACACCAGCCGGATCATGCGCTAGGGCGTGATCTTCGGGCGGTTCGAACCGCAAATCGCAGTTCGGATCCGTGCCAATTTTAATTCGTTCACCGCCGAAAAATTCGGTGCGCTTTTCTTCGCCCGCAGCGATGTGAATAACAATCCCGTTTGCCACAAAAACAATGTTAAATGTTAAATGTTAAATGGTAAATAGCCGCGCGTAAATGTTTGCGAGAGTCAAGGCAGCTGACTTTACTTTGTACAAATTTACCACTTAATATTTAACGCTAAATGTTACCGCTTTTGGCTGCCACTCTATCAAGTATCAAACTGCTCCAAATAAGACTGGCCGTCGCCAATTTTTGCATTTGCGCGGCAAACAGTAGTAACTCGATATTTTTAAAGTAAATCTTAACGAGTAAAAGAGTTAAATTTTCCGGATCGAAAACAATTTCGCCTCCGCCAGTCTCAGCGCCGTTCTTTTCGGCAGCTTCGATTTCGCGCAAAACTGCCGGGCGCGGCACGTTTTGGAAGCCATAGATTAGCGCGTGACAAGCCAAAATCTGTTCGTCTTCTCGAAATTCAAATCCCAAAACTGCTTCGCCGATATTGGCTTTGACAAAATTTGATTGTTCAAAAGCGAACCCTGCTTTGCCGAACCGCGCAAAAAAATCTGCCAAAAGTTTTTCCGCCTCAGCTTTGTTCATTGAAAAAAGATTTTCAGTTAGTTTGCGCTGAATTGAGCCTCTGCCGAAGAGTAGTCCCAACAATAATCGCAGGAATTGCATTGCAGTTTTCTTTTCGGGCGAAAAATCATTAGCCCGAACAATAATAAGACGCCTTTCCAGCCTAATGCTTCGCGAAAAGGTTTGAGATTTTTACCGCTGCATTTCGGGCACACGCCCCAACCTGTGTTCACTTTTTTGCTTTTTGTCGCAGTGCGCGGTTGTCGCTGCTCTTGGACAATCACTAAAGCGCGTTCAGCGTCCGTCTGCTCAACCTGAATTTTGATGCCGCCGACGGCGTTAGTCAGTAACCCGTGCGCGGCAACGATGCCTTCGTCCAACAAAAATGCTTGGATTCCAGCCGACTCCAACCGCCCGCGCAAAACTGCCGCTTCAATCAAATCATTTGCCGTCGCTATCACTATCAAAGCCTTTGTCATCATTAAACAGCGATTGTCATTATTAATCGTCTCAAAGTAAACCGTTTCAACAGTCTTATTACTAAAAATTTATTCCAACTCTAAAGTTAATACTTAAAAACCGCTTAGTCATACTTTCAGGAAAAATTTCTTTGCGGAACTCATCCAATTTCAGTGAAAAAGCGTTATCGAATGTGTTTGCTTTCGATAACGCCCGCAAAATTATTTTTAGTTTGGTAAATCATCGCCCGATTTAGTTTTTGAGATTGCCGCCGCTTTGTTGCGCAGTGAATATTTTTGGCTTACCCCTTTTTAGTAAACAGTTTTAGAGCTTGTTCATCAACCCAAGAGGACTCAGATTTTTTTGATTCGGCAATCTTATTATCAGCAGCTTTGTTAAAACTTTGGCGGGATTGGGTTTTCTTAACAGGATGTATTTGAGATGAAATCGGAGATTCAACCTCTATAGTAATTTTTGATTCACCCGACTCTAAGCCTAAATGCTGGTATTTAAGTGTGTCCATCTTTAAGACCGCTGTTTTTATAGCGGAGTTTAGACGCATCTCGCGGCAGTTTGCCACCGCTTTGGTTATTGGGTAAATTTTATCTGCTTCAGGATGAGCCTTTTGAGCCTTTTGAATCAAGTCCTCAACGGCTTTTCTTTGTTCTTCAATTGTTCCGATAATTGTGGTTATCAAATCCATTTTGACATCGCGACAAAGTTGCAGATCAATGATTGTGAAATCAATTCTTTCAACACATTGCAGCGCTTTTAACTCATCAGTCATTCTAGCTTGCCTGCCGGGGTGAAGCATTGCCTGATAAGTTCCGAGCAACCCGGTTGTCGAATTTGCCAATTCTCGATTAATTTCGTTGCCCAAATGCCCGTGATGTTCACTGTCACCTTCGTCATCGCGGTACAACATAGTCTGCTCAGCTTTTGCCATTTCGGCAACCCATTTTCTGACAAACGCCTCTTTCACTTCGCTGCTCAAATTAGCGTTATCGGCGAAAAGATAGATGCTGCGCTGCACTACGTCCCATTCAGAATCGCTTTGATAAACCGGAACATCGATTTTATCGCATTGAACTTGGTTGCTGGGATTGTTTGTCTCTTGGACAGCACTAATATGATTGGAATAAGGAACATCGCCGCCACTGACCTGAGCGGCAAAAACCGGCGCGGCAATTTTATGAGGAACGGTTGGTAGTGGCTTTGGATGCTCTGGTTTGATAAACGAGGGAGTTTGTATTTCCTCTTTAGGTGGTTTTGGTGGTACCAAGCTTTTGAAAAGGTCGGTGAATCGTCCCATAACTTCTCCTGACGTAGCGCAACTTTCGTGAATTATTTAGGCGAGCCGTTGAGTATCAAGATTATAGACGGGCGAAAATTACCTGTCAATGATTAAAATTGTTTAAATGTGTTTGCTCAAACGAGCCACGTTCACACAGATAAATGTCTTCCAGCCCATGCGCCAAGAAACCGTCTCCGGCGTTGAAATATTGTGTTATAGCATTGCCTCCTTGGTGCCTGAAAGGATTCAGGAACTCGCGCAAACCAAAAAGTTGCGGAACTAAATCTTTGCGGTTGATGTAGTGAACATATTTGGGACCGTCTGGATACCGCTGCGCCGCGCCGCCGAAAGTTTCAACTTTGACGCGAGCGAGCAAATTTTCGGTGTCCTGTTTCGATAAACTGTCTTCGAGCCGGAGCCGATTTGAGACATCCTGAAGAGCGCGACTAGTGATAATTGTGCCTTGACTGTGAGCAAATAGATGCACCTCGCGCCCCGCGCGAAGTTCATTGTAAACTGTTTCGGTAAGGGTATTAACAGCCGGATTGTTGCCTACGTCAAGCTTATCGCCGAAACTCTGGGCGATGTCAAGCAACCCTCCCTGCGTCGCATTGTGGAGCCCAATAGTTCGTGAACCCGTCGTGTCGGCGATTGCCTGAAGACTATCGGCTTGGCGCATTCGGGTGGTGCTGATGCCGTTGATGTAAATCAAAGTTTCATTATTTCTCGTGCCACCGCGCGGAGCCACGGCAGGAATATCGCGGAGGTTCATTGAGGGCGCAAAAGTTTGCCCGTTGGCAGCGACAAAATAACCGTCAAAATCAGTATTTGCGGAATTTTGCTGGACGGCGTTGGTTAAGCTGGATAAATGGGATAACTTTAAACTCGAAGTAGTTGAATCAATTCCGCGTTGGGCAGCAAAAGCTTCACTTAAACTCAAACCGTTAGTCGCAAATTCAATAACTTTTTGCGCGATTTCAGCATCTTTGCTAAAACTCGAATTTTTGACGAAGGAGGGCGAAGTTGAAAGCTGAGTTAGGGCAAATTCGGCTTCAATAAGCATCTATTGAATTTCTCCTTAGAACAGTAAAGTAAAGCGATAAAATTTTTACTGTTAACATTATCGGAAGAAAATTCCCAAAGTTTCCTCTTCAAAGCCAATTTTTTGTCATATCACACCAAATCGCTAATCCGCGCCACGTTCCGAAACGTTCGTAATGAGCATAAATTGTTTTGTCAGAACAACTTTCGCCGCCGCTGTGATTTTCGGCAAAACGCATCCTAAGCCACGAATCAAGTGCCAACCCATCATAACGCCCCAATAGTTTGAGCAAATTTTCCGCCGCATAATCGCCGACGCCTTTAACGCGTTTCATCTGTTTTTTAAGCTCGGCAGTTGACAACGCGCTCGTCGCCCAAGACTCGACGTTAATCTCGCCGCTTGCAACTCTTTCGGCAAGTTCCGCAAAATAAGTTGAACGATAACCGGCACGAACCTCGTCACGGTAAAATTCGACCCTTTGCGCCGCCATCTTTTCCGCTGTTGGAAAACTTTTTCGCGTTCCGTCAGATGTTGATTCGCCGAGCTTCTCAACCAAATTTTCGACCATTTTGCGTGTCAGCGCCCAAGAGCAATTTGTGGTGCAAATTGATTTGACGAGGTCTTCCCAAACTGTTGGCGAGCGAAGTAGTCTGCCCGCGCCCGTTTTCGCAATCCATGCAAGTTGTTCTTCGTCGCGGATCAGCGCGTAAAACTCTGCAAAATCCTCGTCGAGCCTTAAAATATGCCGCACTTCACAGATAATTCGAGCTGCGTTTGCCTGGCTGATATTTTCGCCCACTGTAATTTTAATTTCCTGTTTAGTTTCGCAAATCTCCGCCGCGACGGGCGGAGCCTCATCAAGCTCAAAAACCCGGGTCAAAATCCAGTTTTCCTTATCAAGTTCAAAAGGTTTTAAATCGTACCAGCCGTGACTTAAAACCGTCCGCTTGAAATTAAAACCGTCGGGCTTAGTAATTTTTAAAGTTGTTTTGACCATTGGTAGGTTTGCAAGTTACGATTGATGAAAACATTTGTCAATCATCAAACAAGGGGCGAACAAAATGAAAGCAGTTTGGAACGATGTAACTTTGGCGGAAAGCGATAAAACGGTTGTCATCGAGGGGAATCACTATTTCCCCGCTAATTCTCTCAATCAAAAGTATTTTACTGAAAGCACAACGCAGACGGGTTGCCCCTGGAAAGGCACGGCAAGTTATTACAATGTCGTTGCGGGCGGTGAAACTAACAAAGACGCTGCTTGGTTTTATCCCGAGCCGAAAGACGCCGCCCGGGAAATTGCCGGACACGTCGCTTTTTGGAAAGGCGTTCAGGTCAGCTGAATTTGATAGTCTTGACTGGTAAAAACTCGCGTGTTAGGTTGAATTTTTGACTCGAGCCGTACTTTTATCAATATTTTTCAGGAGTAACTTTTTTTGAACGAAAACACTCTCAAACAAACCCCCTTAAATGCCGCGCATCGTGCGCTTGGCGGTAAAATGATTGATTTTGGCGGCTGGGATATGCCCGTTCAGTACACCGCCGGAGTCATCGAAGAACATCTGCGGACGCGCAATGCGGCGGGACTTTTTGACGTTTCGCATATGGGCGAGATTCACGTTGACGGCGCGGACGCGATTCGATTTGTTAATCATTTGACTACCAACGATGTCGGCAAATTAGTTGATGGGCAAGCGCATTATTCAGCTTTGACTAATGAGACGGGCGGCGTCATTGATGATTTGCTCGTTTACCGTTTCGGGGAAGAAAAGCTGCTGCTTGTTGTTAACGCTTCAACGCAGGACAATGATTGGAAATGGATTAGTTCGCACAAAAACGATTTTGACATTGATTTGCGCCACGCTTCGGTTGAATACTGCCAAATTGCGATTCAGGGACCGAAAGCGATTGAGATTCTCTCAAAATTAACCGAAACCGATTTAAACGCGGTCAAATATTATCATTTCACGCACGGCACGGTTGACAACGTGCCGGCAATTCTTTCGCGCACCGGTTACACAGGCGAAGACGGTTTTGAAGTTTATGCGGACGCCGCGGCTGCCGAACAGCTTTGGAATAAAATGCTCGAAACAGGCAATTACGGTAGCGCCGACGGAATTTTGCCGTGCGGTTTAGCGGCACGAAACACTTTACGGCTCGAAGCTGCGATGTCGCTTTACGGACACGAGCTTTCGGAAGAAATTACGCCGCTCGAAGCTAATCTCGGCTGGATTTGCAAACTTAACAAAGGCGATTTTATTGGACAAGCGGCACTCGCCAAACAAAAAGAAATTGGGCTGACGAGAAAACTTGTCGGCTTTGAAATGGTTGATAAAGGAATCGGCAGAGACGGTTTTGACGTTTATATTAGCGGAGAAAAAGTTGGCTTCGTTTCTTCCGGTTCCCCAGCACCGTTCTTGAAAAAAAACATCGGTTTGGCGTTTGTCCCAACCGAGTTTGCCCATCTTGGACAGGAGATAGAAATTGATGTCCGCGGCAAACAATTGAAAGCAAATATAGTAAACACTCCATTTTACAAACGGAATAAATAAAAAATATGGCAAACGTTCCTCAAAATCTGCATTACAGCAAAGACCATGAATGGGTTTTGGTCGAAGGCGACACGGCGACAATCGGCATAAGCGATTACGCGCAGG
>JBDTZD010000411.1:0-32312 GCA_040005335.1 Pyrinomonadaceae bacterium
ATTTTGTTTTCTTCGACGCACCATAAAGATAATGGTCGTGATTTTCCGCTCCATCAGAAGGCAGTTCGTTCCACTCCTCTAGCGATACCTCTTTGCTTAACTCTTCAAAAATCGCGGAAATCGGTTTTGCCTGCAAAACCTTTTTTTCTTTTTGCAAACCATTTACGAAGTTCAAAACTTGACGCATTTCGTCTTCAGACAAAACGCGAATTTGCTCTTGAATAGTGTGTTGTAGATCAGCCGACATAAGATTCTCTCCGACAACAAAGTTATTTTACAATGAGTCGTACAAATTTGCATTGAAAAGGTGAAAAGGCAAATAAAACTAAAATCAAATCTGCTAAAATCGGTCAAATAAGCATTATCTGCGCTCTATTCTCTCAAAAAACCGATTCGTCTTCCGCTTTATCTTCATCATCGTCGCTTTCAAACACGTAGCGGCGTTTGGCTTTTGGTTTTTCTTTTGCTTCCTGCAAAGCGCTGTCGCTCAAAGATTCGATCAGCGGTTTGCCGTCTGCATCGCGCGTTAATACTTCGATGCGGCGTTCGGCTTGAGCGAGTCGCTCCTGACATTCGCGCGAAAGCCTGACGCCGTCTTCAAAGAGCTTTAAACTTTCTTCGAGCGGCAATTCGCCAGCCTCTAAATCTCGTACAATTTTTTCGAGGGCGGCGAGCGATGTTTCAAAATTTTGATTCGGACTCATGACAATTTTTTACGGAATTATTTGTTGAATTTGTCTGGTAATATCGTCAATCAAATCTTTGTTTGAAACGGGTTTTCCGCCAGTTTGACGTTGAATGATGATAGCTTGAACTTTTTGCGCCACTTGGTCTGCGATTTTGTCGGCGAGCGCGTCGTCTCTTGCGCCAACCACCTTCCAGCGGTCGCCCGCGCGCTGCATTTTAAGTTCTACGGGGCGCGACTGCAAATTAGCTTTAATAGTGGCTAGATCACCGTTTTGCTCAACGTTTATCAATCGTCCTAATCCAACCGCCAGCACCATGGGCGAAACTTCCGGCGCATTTTTCGCTTTTTCTTTGATAATGAGCGGGATTTCGCGTTTGGCGGTTTCTTTGATTTGCGGCAACACCTGCTGCACGAGCGGCTGCAATTGCTGCGTCGCTTTGGCGACGACTTGCGGCGGAAAACCGCGACCATAACGTTCCGTCGCCTTTTCGGTCACTTGCGGAACAAAATCGTCAACAATCGCATTCGTGTCCAAAAACTGTTCGACCGTTTGTTTATCGTCTTTTCGCGCCGCATCAACCAGCAGGGCCAGCGAATAAGCGGGGCTTTTCTGCAAATTAGCCCACCACCAATATCCGGCAACAGTAGCGATGACCGCGCCTAAAAGCAGCAAACCGCCTAAAACCAGCAAAATTTTAAGAAACAGGCGACGTTTTTTCTTTGGTTTCGGCGCGACCGTGTTTGGCACAAACGACCCATAATTGGAGCTGGGTTGCCGTCCCGTAGAAGCAGCCTTTTCAGGTTCGGACTGCAAATTTACAACAATTCTCGACATCAGTCTTTTTTCGTTCTCAAATTCCTCGTTCTCAATCTTTTATCGAATCCATTTCGACAGAAATAACTCTACAATCCAATTTGCCGTTTGCCAGCCGAATTTTCAAATTTTCCTGTTCGGCGATTTGTTCAATGTTTGAAATTACTGTGCCATCATCTTTCTGAGCCAGTGCGTAACCACGCCTCAAAACTCCGAGCGGCGAAAGCGCGTCCAGTTTCGCCGCTGCCAAACCAAAATTTTCGCCCGCCGTATCAAATTTATTTTTCACCCTTCTATCCAGTTTTTGCCGCAAAAGCTGCAAATTAGCATCGGCGCGAACAAAGCGAGTTTTGAGGATTGCTGGCGAAAGCCGAGCCTGCAAATTATCCAGCCGACGAGCGTTTTGCCGTGTTTTATTAACAAACGAGTTTTGTAAACGCTGCAAATTTTTCTCAACTCGGTTTCGTTCTCGCAAAATACGGGCCGGAAATTCTGCGAAAACGCGCGAAGAGCGCGCATCCTGAAACTTTGATTTTGCTGCAAGCAGACGAAATTCGATTGCCTGAAACAAATCCTCGGTTCTTTCTGCAAGGAACGCCGCAATTTGTGATTCCTGCGCGGCAACAATTTCAGCGGCGGCGGAGGGCGTTGGAGCGCGAAAATCAGCGACAAAATCCGCAATTGTAAAATCAGTTTCGTGACCAACAGCGGAAATGATAGGAATCAAAGAGTTGCGAATAGCGCGGGCGACGCGTTCGTCATTAAAAGCCCACAAATCTTCCATTGCGCCGCCGCCGCGCCCGATAATTAACACATCAATCAGATTTTCCGCGCTGCCGTTTCGCAAAGAATCAAAATGAAGTTCATTAGCAAGTTCGATAGCGTCCCGGATTTCCAGCGGTGCACTTTCACCCTGAACGCGAGTCGGCAGGAAAAGTACGTCAACCGTTCGGGTTCGGCGCGCCAGAACATGCAAAATGTCGTGAATTGCCGCGCCGTTCGGAGACGTGATGATACCAACTCTTTTAGGGAAAAAAGGAAGCGGGCGTTTTAATTCCGCAGCAAATAACCCTTCGCGCTCAAGTTTTGTTTTAAGCTGTTCAAAGGCGACTTTCATGGCGCCTTCGCCAACGGGATCGAGCGATTCGACCAGGATTTGATATTCACCCTTCGGCTCGTAAACCGTTAGTTTGCCGGAAACGCGGACTTGTAAACCGTCAAAAGGCTGAAATTTAATGCGCGAGTTTGCGCCTCGATAACACGCCGCTCTTAGTTGGGAAAATTCATCGCGCAGATTGAAATACCAATGACCCGATGCGGCAGCGCTAAAATTGACGATCTCACCTTCGAGCCAAACTGATTTAAACGAGCGTTCAAGGACATTTTTAACCCTCGTCGTGACTTCCGAAACGGTCAACGGAGTGCGTTCTTCTTCGTCAAAAAGTGATTGTAACAAAGGACTTTTCATCAAACTTAATCAAAATAATTGCTAATCTGAAGCTGCATCAAGCGTTGTGATAAAAATATCATTTTAGCGCCGTTCTGTTTGTCTTCTTTGGAAAATAAATTAACTTTATTTCACCAGAAATCAATTTAATTTTGAACTTCGACAGGATTTCCCGAGCGAACAAATGCGCCTCCTCCTGCGCGTTTAACTTGAATTCGCAGACGCGGCGTAGCGGCGGTTTTTGAGCGATAAGTTACGCTGTAAGCTGTTCGCAGCTGCGCAACAACATCTTCGTAGGCATTTTGTAAGTCTTCAAGCCGTTTGATCGGAAAGTAAACGCCGCCTGAAACTTCTGCCAACTGTTTGGCTTCCTCTTCCGCTTTGGTCGTCAAAGACATAAATCGCGTCCGCACCGGATCGAGCGTTCCGGTTGCATTAGGCTGACCGTTGATTGGAATCAAACCCGACGGAACGTAAAGCGGATAGACGAGAGCGCCCGATTCCTGAATTGCTCCCAGAAGTGGTTCAAAGGGAATAAACGAGCGGTTATCATCGCCGTCCGAAAGAATTACTATCGCCGTTCGCTCTCCCTTAAGCGGCCGCAACGTATCGGCTAGAACAAATGCTAGGCCGTCGTACAAAGCCGTTCCGCCGCCCGCGTCAAAAATATCTAAACTCTCGGACAAACTATTCTTGTCAACGGTAAAATTTGAGACAACTTGCACATCGTCGCGGATCGTAATAATAGCCAATTCATCATGTTCACTGACGGTATTGACAAAATTTCTGGCGGCTTTGCGAATAAAATCAATGCGCTCCTCGACGCTCCCGGAAACATCCAGCAGAAGCACCAGATTGAAAGGCGCCGTCGTCGGCTCGACCGAAATAATTTCCCTTGCTTCATTGTTTTCGAGCAGCGCGAAATCTTCGGCTTTTAGATTATTAATTGCTCGCCCGTTGCTGTCGGCAACGCTCAGGTTAACCCGTCGCAAAACGTCAACTTGAGGCGCCGTGTTTTCAGGCGTTTGGCGCGAAATAATGTTCGGTGTCGCCCGCCGGGCGGGAAGCGACTGGATGTAATCCCCGAAATATTTAGGCGCGGCGCGGCGGATTGCTTCGGACAAAATTGAATCGCCGCTCCTGACAATTGCTTTTGCCGCATTGGTCAAAGGTCGCTCGCGCAAATCCGAAGGGACTTGCGACGGCGGGACGTTAAGTAAAATCACTCCGCGCTTAGTTGTAAATTTTAAAGAGATTACTGTGTCATTTGGTTTTTGGTTTTTGGTTTTTGGTTTTTGGTTTTTATTTTCTGAATTTTCGTCGTCCAACGGCGTTTTGTCAGACATTTCCTCTGACTTTGGACTTTGGACTTTGGACTTTGGACTTTTCTTATCTGGAATCTTCCCCGCAATTTCAAACTTTCCTCCTGCTTTTTCTTTCGGTTCGGGGATTTCAAAATCGCTCAAATAGCGCGGTCTGCTTTCCGTCCACAGAAAATCAAATTTAAGCTTGTCAATCGGGACATCCGCGTAAATCGTACCAGTATCGCTCGATATTTCGGCAGATTCGAAATTGCCCGTAACTTCAATTTCGCCTCCAGCGCCCAAAATTTTCAAACGAGAACGCCCCGGAACACGCAAAGTTAAATCAATGCGTTTTTTTGTTTGGTTGACGACGATTAGTATCGTGACTGGGGTAGCTATAACGGTGATTTCATTGTCTGCAACTTTACCGCTTGGCGAAACAGCTTCGAGCAGAACTTTGTTTTCCAATTTTTCGTCCGTCTCAATGCGGACTTGCCCAAAACGGTTTTCAAGCGCGATTTGTGGTCGCGCCCCGACGGTAAAATCTTTTGTCAAATTTTGCGCGTTACTTACTGACGCGAAAATTAAGACAAAAAATAAAGTTGCAATTTTTATTGTGTACTTCAAACTTTGCACTCTTTAAGTGTTACGGTTCGTCGCATGTCTGCCGGATTGTTCAAGTTTTTCTTTGAGACTAAGCTGCCAGCGTTTCTGCGTTCGATCGTTTTCTTCAAATTGTGTGAGCAATTCTTTGAGTGACTCGCCGCCGGCTTGTCTGGTTTTGAGGTACAGGAGTCCCGTGACAACCGATGCTAATGAACCGATCAGCATGACAAACGGCAGCCAGATAACCTGAAAGCCAGCTTCGCGCGCCACTCTTTTCCAGCTTTTGGATTTTGGATCATCATCTGCCTCTTTAATTTCTACTTTTGACCCGACGCTGATATTGATTTGCGTTTTCGGTTTTTCCTGTTCGGCATTCTCCACTTCTGACTCAGGCTGTTTTTCCTCTGTTCGAGATGTTTCTGTCGGTGCAGTTTTGATGATTGCGTTGTTTATCGCCAGATTGAGAAACAATGCGATAACACCGGACAACATCATCGGGACAAATAGATTAATCAAAATGACCGCGATCACTGTTCCCCGCGAGCGTTTGACAAGCTCACCAGAACGTTTAAGCGCCGCTCTGCCGCGCAAATTTTCCATCATCACAACCGGTGTCACGAGCGAATACTTGACAAACAAAATGAGGCCTACTGAGACGCCCAAAAGCAGCACAATGATTCCCATAATAATCATTATAACTGCAATCTGCGATGATTTTGAATAATATGCAGCGCCAAACCCGATTAAAATTGCTCCCGGAACCAACCCGGCAATTAGCCCGACAACTGACAAAATGGAAGTCAACATCACCGTTCCGGCAAACGTTCGTAAATGTTGTCGCGCTTTTTGAAACGCTGGACGCAGACGCACAGGGCGCAACGGAACCGCCATCAGTTGCGCGACCAGCCAGGTCGTGACGCCGGACAATATGGAAACGCAAAAGATATTGATAAAAGGAATTATAATACTGAGAACGGCGGAAATAGCGGTTCCAAGTGTTGCTGGAATAGTTTCGGTAACAACCAACAATTGAGCTGCGACCTGCCCGAAAGTAGCCAATATTACCGGTGCGAATAACAGTAAAGTAAGTTTCAGAAACATCGGCAAATGCTCGTTATAAATTGTCAGAGCGCGCCGAAAGAGCGCGCCGACGCCTTCTGAATTAGCTTGCAATTTGCTGGCAAAAGCCAAGGCAGTTGCCGGACGCTGATCGGCATTTTTTTCCAGGGCGGATGCAATAACCTTTTTCACTTTGCGCGGAACTTTTTTATTTTCAAGCGGCGGCGGCGCAATTTCTTTGTGAGCCTCCATCACTTCCGTATATTTGCCAGTAAAGGGCGGCGCGCCTGACAGCATTTGATACGCAATAACTCCGAGCGAATAAACATCTGCTCGCGAATCTAATTTTTCACCCCGGCACTGTTCCGGCGACATATAAAGCGGCGTTCCTAAAACCGCTCCAATCCGCGTCAAGGATGCCGTGTTCGTGCCAAACCCTTTTTCAGACGTGGTTTGATTGGAAGCCGGTTCCGTCAAGATTTTTGTTTTAAAATCATCGCCCGTTCCGTCCTGGCCGCCCCCGGCTGCGGTAGCTCGCGCCGCAGCGAAAATCGCTGTTTCGTTTTCTTCGCTAGGCGAGGATTCGTATTGAATTAAAGTTTCCGCATTGGCGACCGGATTTTGAATTAGTGTGTGAGAAAAATCTGTTGGATTTTGGTTTTCCAAGTTCAATATTCCATTTTCAGCATTTTCAAAATTTGAATTTAGCGGCGTTGTCAAAGTATTATTCTCAGAATCTGAGTTTGATGAAATCGCCAACGTTCGATTTTTCGATAGAATTTGCGTCGCATTCGAAAACATCAAACTGTTCACTTTAAACTGTTCACTTTGAACTAATTCGGTTTCTTCGTCGTCATCATGACCCATCGGTTCTTCGAGCTTGGCGATTCCAAAATCGAGAACTTTGACGGTATAACCACCGCGCGCATTTGGTTCGAGCCAGATATTATCGGGCTTTAAGTCACGATGAATAATACCTTGCCGATGGGCTTCGTCAACGGCGGCACAGGTTTGCTCCAAAATATCGAGCGTCCATGAAAGGGGCAAATTCTTTTCTTCTTCAAGAATTTCACCTAAGGTGCAGCCGTCCAAGTATTCCATGACAAGGTAAGCGATCTCTCCGACAGGCGTTTCGGCGATACCGAAATCAGTTACGTCAACAACGTTAGGGTGACGCAAGCGGCCGGCGGCGCGAGCTTCGCGGCGAAAACGCTCGATAAATTCGCCCCGTCTCATAAATTCCGGCGCAATAACTTTGACGGCAACGGCGCGTTCGGTGCCGACGTGCGTAGCAAGATACACCGAACCCATCCCGCCGCGCCCCAATTCACGCTCGATTTTATATTTTTCGTCTAAAGTTTGTCCGGTTAACAATAAGTATGAATTAGACATATCCGTCTCTGCCGCCAATTAAAAGTCAAACTGCCTTTTACCTTTTAAAGCTCCGCACTTTTTTTCGTTTATCTTAGATACGTTGATTCGCGCCGCATGTTTTCTGATTATCATTCTTTTTTTGTTTTCATCAAAGCCTTGAAATAAAAACTTGGGATAAATCGCTTAGAGAGAGCCTTGAATTTTGCTAAAGGATTTCTCTAAACAATAACAAACATCGTTGACGCTGTTTGTTGTAAGGAGTAAGATGATTTTACAGAGCGCAAGTCTGGGCGGCTCTTTTATTCCCTTCACGTCTTTAAACGCTCTCGAAAGGATTTCATACCTTTTTATGTCCTCGAAAATTGATGAATTATTGCGAATCGTGGCAAGTTTCGGCGCATCCGACCTGCATTTAAAAGTAGGCTCGTTTCCTATTATGCGGATCAATGGCGAACTGCGTCCGATTGCCGGAGCCAGCCGTTTGACGCAGGATGAAACCCTCGATATGGCGTTTTCGATGATGTCAAATCACCAGAAACAGCATTTCAAGGAATCTTACGAAGTTGATGTCGGCTACGGGGTACAATCAGTCGGGCGTTTTCGCGTTAATATTTTTCAGCAGCGCGGCTCGGTCGGGATTGTCGCCCGCGTTATCCCAGACCGCATCAGATCGTTTCAAGAGCTTGGATTGCCACCTGTTTTGGAAAAAATCGCCGAGGAAAATCGCGGATTGATTCTTCTCACGGGGACGACCGGAAGCGGTAAAACAAGCACCCTTGCGGCAATTATTGACCGGATGAACGCCACTCGAAATTCGCATATTGTCACGATCGAGGATCCGATTGAGTTTATTCACCGTGATAAGAAATCTTTTATTACCCAGCGCGAAGTAAGCGTTGACACGCTTTCATTCGCCGAGGCTTTGCGCGGATCGCTGCGCCAAGACCCGGACGTGATTCTTGTCGGCGAAATGCGTGATTTGGAAACTGTTGAAACAGCTTTGATGGCGGCTGAAACAGGGCATTTGGTTCTTTCCACACTCCATACTTTGGACGCGGCGGAAACTATTACGCGTATTATTTCGGTGTTTCCGCCGTTCCAGCAAAAATCAATTCGGATTCAGCTGGCCGGACTTCTCAAAGCCGTTGTTTCCCAACGTCTCTTGCGCTCGGCAAAAGGAAAGGGTCGCGTTCCGGCAGCCGAAGTTTTAATCTCGACGGCACTAATTCGGGATTATATTATTTCCGAAGAAAAGACATCGCAAATCCGGGATGCAATTGCTGCTGGAACTTCCCAATATGGAATGCAGACTTTTGACCAATCGCTCTTTTATTTGTACCAATCGGGCGCGATCACGCTCGACGAAGCCTTGCGCAGCGCTTCCAATCCTGATGAATTCAGACTTCGCCTGGCTGGTGTCCAAAACACTACAGCGCAAGCTAAAGAAGAAATGGAACGCCTCAGCGCAGTCGGTCGAACTGGTTCGCTAATCGAACGCAACGCGCGTTAGAAATCAAGATAATTTTACTTAAAGAAAGGCAGTCAAACGACTGGCTTTCTCATTATTAATTCAAGTTTTTGATTGATTTTTTTGCTTGAAAACGGCGAAAGTTTTCTGTAAAACTACAAAAGTTTGCAAAGAAAATCTTACAAATCCCCTTGCAAACTTTGTTGTCAACGTTAGTCACGCTTTTACGCCGAAAATGATGTGCCGCAGCCGCAGCCGCCGGTCGCATTTGGGTTTTCAAAGGTAAAACCCGAACCCATCATGTTTGATGTGTAATCAACCGTGACGCCGTTTAAATATTGTCCGCTAAACATATCCACGAAAAGACGAACACCATATTTTTCAACGATTGTGTCGCCCGCCTTTCCTTCTTCTTCGATATTTAAGCTGTACTGAAAACCGGAACAGCCGCCCGGCACGACGCGAACCCGCAGACCTGCAGTTTCCGGCAAATCTTCTTCGCCAACCATAAACTTCTTAATTTCTTCCGCCGCCGCGCTCGTTAAACCGATTTCAATCGCGGGAGCAGCCATTGTTGGTGTCATTTAGTTATCATCTCCTTGAGTAAATTCAAATATTTGATTGCATTAATTTGGATGCGGTTTGCCGAATCCTGAAAATTAAGTCAATTTTACCGCGCGCAACGCAAAACCACAAGTTTATTAGTTTGCTCAAATGTTTTTAATGTCCTTGATGATCCGTCGAAATCTATAAGACAAGTCATTAAGAAGTGGTAACTTGGGTTGCAAATCAAGTTCAATCTAATTTTGTGCGACTAATCAAAATTAAAGTTAACGTTCGCGCACAAATCGAGTGTCAGCGGCGCCATTGCTTCTAAAAATCAACTGGTTTTCTTCGAAAGCAATTTGAAAAGAGCGCGTTTCATTGGCATTTGACCAATCGTCAACGCCGTTTCGCCGATATAATTTGCGCTGAGAAGTGAGAGTCATCTGATACCTACCCGCAAAATACTGTGTCGAAGCCGATTTTGGAAATCTCGTATGGTAAAGTAAAATTTACTTGATGCTTTGCTCTGAAATAACCTCACCATGACACCAATAAATAATCCGTATCCGCCGCCGAGTGTAATGAAATTTATTCGCGGTTTTGGCTATTTTCTCGGCAAAATCGTTTGGCAAATGAAATTTCACGGAATCGAAAATATTCCGCGAAATTTGCCCGGCGGATTGGTAGTTGCGCCAAATCATCAAACTTATGTTGACGCTTTTTGGGTGATTATTCCGTTAAAACGAAATCTGCGTTTTATGGCGTGGGACAAGATTTTCAACGTATTTGGAATTGGCAGAGTAATTCGTTATCTCGGCGCTTTTCCCGTCAATATCGAACGCGGCGACAAAGAAGCGTATCAAAAATCCGTGGAAGTTTTGCGCGAAGGAGCGACGCTCGTGATTTTCCCGGAAGGATCACGCGCCTTCGCCGATGGCAAGCTGCTCGATTTTAAAACCGGCGCAGTCAGAATGGCGATTGAAGCAGGCGTACCAATTTTACCCGTGACTATTCGCGGCGCTAATAAAGTATGGGCGCGAGAAATGAAGTATCCGCGCGCCTTCCGGAAAATTGAGATTATTTATCACCCGCTCTTTGAAGTTTCGCCGCCCGCCGCAGGAGTTGATAGTCGCGAACACGCTCGCGAGTTAACCGAACAACTCAAACAGATTATTCAGACAGAAGCCCACGCGTAAGCAGGAGCGGTACCAAGGCGTTTATCAGAGGCCTTGGACCTTTCTGTTTTATCTAGACCGCGACGATATTACAAGTTCCGGTTTCATCGCTTCAATTGAAACGTGGCGCGCAACATCCTGCGCGATCTGTCGAAACGCTTGAGACTGCGGTGATTCGGGGTGCGAAATCACCACCGGAACACCTGAGTCTCCGGATTCGCGAACTTCTATTCCGAGCGGGATTTGCCCCAGAAATGAAATGCCATATTCGTCTGACAAACGCCGTCCGCCGCCTTCGCCAAAGATATTGTAGCGTTTTTCGGGCATGTCGGGCGGCACAAAATAGCTCATATTTTCGACAACGCCCAAGACCGGGATGGCAACTTGTTCAAACATTCTGAGCGCCCGTCGCACATCGGCGAGCGAAACTTCCTGCGGCGTCGTCACCAGAACCGCGCCTTGTACCGGCACGAGTTGCGCGAGCGAAAGCTGCACGTCGCCTGTTCCCGGCGGCATATCAACAATCAGATAATCAAGCTCACCCCAATCAACATCGGTCAAGAATTGCCGGACAATGCCGTGCAAAATCGGACCGCGCACAATCAAAGGCTTGTCGCCGGGCTGCAAAACCGCCATTGAAATCAGTTTGACGCCGTGCGCTTCGAGCGGAATCAGTTGACGTTCTCCAACCTCAGGCTGTTTGTGCCCGACGCCGAGCATCATCGGCACGTTCGGACCGTAAACATCGGCATCCATCAGTCCGACTTTGGCGCCGTCGAGCGCGAGCGAAACCGCTAAATTGACCGCCACCGTTGATTTGCCAACGCCGCCTTTGCCCGATGAGACGGCAACGATGTTTTTGACGCCCGGAATGGCAATATTATTTGACACGCCGCGCCCTTGCGGAACGACGGCATCCATTGTCACATTGACGCGTTCAACGCCGGCAATTTCACTGACCAACTGACGCGCTTCTTCTTCAAAAGCCTCTTTCACAGGACACGCCGGAGTCGTCAGGACAAGGCGAAACGAAACATCGCCGCCGGTTATTTGTAAATCTTTGACAAAGCCGAGCGTGACAATATCTTTACCTAAATCCGGGTCTTTGATATTGCTCAAAGCGTCTAAAACTTGCTGTTCTAAAATTTGTGCCATTTCCCTGTCTTATTCATTTTTGATAGGTTTAATTTATCTGTAGTTTAATGATGCACGACGCTTTAGTAAAAGACAAACAACGTTTCTTTGCCGAACTTGCGAGTGAAGCTCAGGTTTGTGTGCTGTGCGAAAATTTGCGCCAGCGAACGGCGGTTTTGAGCGAGCTGAACGGCAATTTAAATTCTCAAATTTTATTTGTTGCCGAAGCACCAGGCAGACAAGGCGGCGACAGAACCCGCGTTCCGCTCGTTGGCGACGCATCTGGAGCAAACTTCAAAAAATTTATCAACTCAATCGGTTTAGAGCGCGAGGACGTTTTTGTGACAAACTCTGTTTTGTGCAATCCGCGCAAGGAATCAGGCGCTAATCGCAAACCGACTCGCCTCGAAAGCCATAACTGTTCGGCGTTTTTGCGCCGACAGCTGGAAGTTTTAGAGCCAAAAATTATCGTCACTTTGGGGAGCGTCGCGCTTGAGGCACTTAAAACTATTGAGTATCATGAACTTAATTTGAAAAATAATGCTGGAACGATTTTAGAGTGGAACAATAGACTGCTCGTCCCGCTTTATCATCCAAGCCCGCAAGTCCTGGCTTCGCATCGGAGAATGCAGGAGCAATTAGAAGATTACAAATCGGTAGCAATCGCTTTGCAGAAGACGAATGAACAGCAATTTTAAAAAAGAATATGAAGCCGTCCGCGAATCGGGCGCAGGGATTTTAGAATTTCCCAATCGCGGATTAATCGAAGTTTCGGGCAGCGAAGCGGTTCAGTTTTTGAACGGATTGATTACAAACGACGTTAAAAAATTGGAAGACGGTTCGTGGATGCTCGCCGCTTTTCCAAACGCGCAGGGAAGATTGCTCGCCATGGTGCGAGTTTTGCGAATCGAAGATAAATTTTTATTTGATGTCGAAGCCGAAAATTATCAAAAAGTTTTGCAGAATTTAATGCGGTTTACATTTGCCGGAGATTTTAAGGTCAATGATTTAACCGATCAAATGCGTCTTCTGGCAGTCAACGGGAAACAGGCGTTTGAAACGGTTAACTATAATTTGCAAGTTCCAGACGCGCTCGACACAATTGCTGTGACCGATGTAAATAATGAACAAGTAATTGTTATTCGCGCCACACACACGGCAGAAAAGGGATTTGATTTATTTGTGCCGCATGTCATTTATGAAAATGTCAAAGCCGATTTACGGACTCGCGGTGCAATCGAAATCTCTGACGAAGCGCGCGAAGTTTTGCGCATCGAAGCCGGAATTCCGAAATACGGCGTTGATATGGACGAGATGACAGTCGTCTTGGAAACCGGGCTCGACGAAGCCGTCAGCTTTACCAAAGGCTGTTATATCGGACAGGAAATAATTGCCAGAATTCATTTTCGCGGTCACGTTGCGAAGAAAGTTTCGGGTTTGATTTTGGATGAGAATATTGAAATTACGCCGGGCGACGCGCTTGTATCAACCACGGGCAAAGCCGCCGGTCGCATTACTTCAACCGTCTTTTCGCCAAAATTAAACAAAAGAATTGCTTTAGGGCTCGTTCGGTACGAATTTCTGGCGTCGGGCACCGAACTTTTTGTAAGGCACGGCGAAAACCAATTCACGACAAAAGTTGCCGAACTCCCTTTTGTTCGTTAAAAACAGACAATGAACGTGACTGAAATTAATATGGCTGGTTACAAAGATATTGATTTACCAAACGCCAAGCTCGCTTACACGATTATTAACCGCTTGCTTGAACACAACGAAGCCGTGACCGATTTAATCGCGTTGATGGCGCAGGTTTTGGACGAAGATACGCAAAAGGCTTTGACCGACACGCCTCCTTGGACCAAATACCTCGATAGTCGCCGCGAACTAGACACGACGCGCCAGCAAATCGAGAAATTTACTGAAGAGTTAAAAAAACTTGAGGAAATTTCAACAGAAATGCCTTCTTAGATTTAAGCAAAATGTTTAATGATTTTCTGGAAGATATTCCGCATTCGGCTTTTTCTATGGATACGGAAAACAAGCTGGGAACGCAGGAAGGGCGGGGAAGCAGGGAAAGAGGAAAGCAGGCGGGCTTTCTTTTTTTTGTCTTTGTGTGTTACCTTGAAACTGCATTCATTCAGAAGCCACCGCGCTGGCTTTAATAACTTTACACTTTCGCACACATCTAACACGGCAACTTTTTGCTAAACCGGAGCGGGAGTTTGACTTTTAAAGGTCATTCGTCAAAGACGATTTTTTCGGCGGCTTAAGCCATTTGCAAAGGAGCGCGCAGCTAACCAAAAAAGGAGTTTTCCGCTTGATGCAGTTTAAAAAACCGGCCATATTAGGGCTTTTTGTCCTTTTTTTCGCCTCTGCCGCAATCAATCAAGTTTCCGCTCAAGAATCACGTCCGCGCCGCGCCGTTGAGACTGCTCCAACCAGCCAGTCAAGTAAAGTAAATACCTCCGTTCAACAATATCAACGCAATGCTCCGGCTAATTCCGTGACAGTAAATTCCGCGCCAAGTTCGATTGTTAAAAACTCGATTATGCAGCGTCCGGTGACAGCCGCAAAAAGCGTTTTGACGAATGATTTAATGGTGCGCCCGACTGTTTTGGCAAGTCCTGCGGCTGCTAATATGTCGGCGACAAAAGCGATTTCGTCAGGCATGGCAGCTTTTAATCAACGGCTTTTACAATCAATGTATTTGCGGATCGGCATTCCTTACGTTTACGGATCACAAGGTCCAAACACATACGATTGTTCGGGGCTGGTTTGGAGCGTTTTTAAAGAAGCCGGAATTGACCTCGAACGCACCAGCGCGGCGACGATGTGGAATAAATTCGAGCCTGCGACAGACGAAGATAAATACAAATTCGGAACGCTCGTTTTCTTTAACCGGCTGGGACACATCGGTATCGTCATTGACGCCGACACTTTTTATCAGGCTTCCAGCAGCAAAGGCGTCACTTTCTCGAAATTTACCGGATACTGGGAGAAACGCATTGTCGGCTTTCGCCGCGTTCCTATCGGACAATTTGCTAATTTTATCAAGCCCCTGCCAACAAAATGATTTGACATTTAGAACACAAAAAAGAACATCCTAAGCGGTGTTCTTTTTTGTGCGATTTTTCCAGATTCACGGTCTTAATTCAAAGGTTTTGGGCACAAATTCAACTGCAACAATTTCCCCGTCAAAATTTGCCTTAGCCTCAGCCAAAGAACGATAAGTAACAACGACAAAATCTTCAGGCTGACGCACGCCGCAGCTAACGGCTTTGCCGCTCGCTTCTGCCGTAAAAGCCATAAAAGCTACGCTTAAAAAATCAGGTGCGCGCAGCTTGAAGTTTTGGCTAACTAACGGATTTTTCGAGCGAATGACGAACGTAATTGTTTTAGCATCGCAATCAATTTGCGACAAATAACCCACAACCCGCTTTTCGTTCAATTTCGGTTTTCGCAGAGCTTCATTCAATGATTGATTAATTGCCTCTTCCTGCGTTAACTCAATGGTTGGAGACTGATCTTCACCCACGTTTCGCCGCGCATTTCGCTCTCGGATTTCTCTCAGTTGATTTTCAAGTGAATTGACGTTGTTTACTAAAATCTGCGCATTGGCACGAAGTTTTTCTTCTTCGGCTGAGGCGAAAACAGAGGCGACGAGATGCCGCGCTTGATCAAATTTTTCCTGCCTGAGATAAATCCTTCCCAAATCGAGCGCATATTGCTGATTGCCCGGCTCCAGCAAAAGAGCTTTGTTGAGCGCGGCGATCGCCTCATTTAAATTAGTGTTGTTAGCTAAATTGATTAATGCTAAAAGACGATACGCGGGCGTAAAGTTTGGGTTTAATTTGATTGAGCGTGTTAATAATTCGTGCAACCGCATAGTTCTCTCATCCGCAAAGGGTCGTAAGAAATTTTCATCGTTAACCGTTTCGCGCCACAAAGCATCGGCTTCATAAAAATACGGCAAATAATTATCGGCCCCAAGAGCGACGGCTTTTTCCAGAAATGAATGCGCCTCGTCAAATTTATTCTGACGGTTGAGCGTCGCGCCAAGCGCGGCGCTGGCCAAAGCGTTTTTGGCATCGAGCATAATTGACGCGCGCAGCAGTTTCGCCGCTTCATCAAAACGGTTTAAATGCAGCAACAAATCGCCCTGGTATGCTATCGCTTCGGCTTCGGTGAGCGGCGCGGACTGCATTTCACTAGCAAAAGTCGGCTTCGCCTTCACAATCCTGTTAGTAAATAATTGTTTGGCAACGTAATTTTTGAGTTCTTTATCTATCGTCGCCAAATCAATTTGAAACGCGTTCGCAAAAGCCATGTTTGGTGATTGACTGCCCGGCAGCAAATTCAAAAATACCTTTAATTGCTCGCGCCGGTCGCCTTTGTTACCCTCCAGCAAATAATGAATCAACGCCCAGGATTCGGCATAAAAGATACTTTTGCCGTGATTCCTTTGATTACGGAGCGTGTAATAATCGAGCGCGAACAGGCGTTCGAGCGGAATCAAATTTTGCTCCTTTAGTAAACGCAAATTTTCTTCTGCCGCTTTGCCTAGACGCAAATTCTCGTCATTTTCGAGCTCAAAAGTTTGGTAATATTCTGCCAGCCCCTCGTTTAACCAAGGCGGGACAACCGCGCGTCCAAAATTTTTGTTAATGATGAAATGAGCGTAATCGTGAAAGATTGCTTGTAACCCCGCTTTGGATTCGCCAACGGGGGCAAACACGACGTAATTTACGTCATCGCCCGCTTGAAAATATCCTGTCGCGGAATTGGCGGCTTTGCCATCGAACTGAATCGGCTGAAATAATTTTAAATCCTGCTCGTTTTTAAAAAGAATAACGGTTGTCGGAGCAGTGTTAAATTTTCTGTTTGGAAAAAGCTGCTGAAAAGTTTCGCGGAATTGTTCGAGCTGCATCGCAACACGCCGAATTTCTTTTTCATCGGTACTGCCAATGAGGGTAAAGTTTTTTGAAGTGACGCGCGTCCAAACTTCGCCCGCCTGAGCAGCGAGAACGGGCAAAAACAACAAAACACAGATCAAAACCACACGTAATTTCATAACTTCAAACCGCGATTGGTAGAGCGAGAGGTAATACCGATTTTGATGAGAATTGCGAGGTTAAAAGTTGGAACCTGAAATGTTGTAAATTATCTTAATCGCAGAAGCTGATTTTACGCATCGCACGCGCGACTGCCAGCGAATTTTCGTCGCCGCGTTTTTCGAGTTCAGCAATAACGTTGGTGTAATGAGCTAAATCGCGATGATGTTGACTGAGTTTGAATGTTGCTTCGATTTTTGTGACCTCAATCCGAAACCCGACAATTGCTTTGACCAGTTGTTCGGGAACTTCAGGGGTAACAAATTCCAGTTTGTAAGTTGTCCCATTTTCATAACGATCAATTAATTTTTTCAGCAAATCAAGCAGTTCTTGAGGCTCATGGATTAAGCGCGGCTTGCCGTAAACGTGAACCGCGCTGTAATTCCAAGTCGGCACGTTTTTGAGCGGTTCACTGTACCAACGCGGCGAAATATAAGCGTGCGCGCCCGTAAAAATTGCCATCACTTCGAGGTTTTCGTCAAACTTCTGCCATTGCGAATTTGCCCGCGCCATGTGTCCGGTAAGAAAAAGCCGACCGTCTTCCATTTGTTCAACTTCAATCGGTAAATGCGAGGCGACCGGCTTCTCGCCGTCAAATGAAATCAATGCGGCAAATGGATTTTGGCGAATGAGTTCGAGAATTTCGGTGTTATTGGCTGCTTGAAAACGATTCGGCGTGTACATAGTTTTTTGCTTTTCTAATTTTCTCCGAGTCGTTCGATTCTGGCAATAAAACATCCCGCCTCGGCGTTCCGAAGATGAACATAATCAATTGCTGCGTGAGCAAAAAGCCGGTTAATTGCCATTTCAAAATTTTCGTCCGCGACTTTTTCGCGCGCTATCAGCCAGCTTTCGCGCCCCATACCTTCTAAAATGATTGGCAAAGAGCGCAAATAAGGCGGAAATTCGCTTGCTTCGTAACGCTGGCAATCGTCTTGATGAATAAAAATTGGACCTGGCAACGGCAAATTTGACAGTCCGGCGAAGGCATTGTACGTGAATAGAATTCGGTTTTCTTTGTCGCGCTCAAACGTTCGCAGACACGAGCGACAGGGACCGTAACCTTTCGCTAAATCAGCATGAGCCGGATGACCGTATTGCGGCGATCTCATTGTTTCACGGGCTTTGCGGGCAATTTCTGGCGGTATTCCCGTCACTCGAAAGTTCATAGGTTTTCTCCTTGCTACTACTTGCTCAGTTTTTCCTGTTTCAGTAATTCGCTTTTGCGCTTTATGCCCCAACGATAACCACTCAAACTGCCGTCCGCGCCGATGACTCGGTGACAAGGCGTTACAAGTGCGACTGGATTGGTCGCACAAGCTCTAGCAACGGCGCGCACCGCTGTCGGCTGTCCGATCTGCTCGGCGATTTGTTTGTACGAACGAGTTTCACCATAAGGAATTTTTCTGAGCTCTGCCCACACGCGCGATTGAAAAGCCGTCGCCTGTAAATCGAGCGGCAGATTCAGTATTTTTCGCTCGCCCGCCAGATGCAGCAAAATCGCTGCGACATGCGATCGTAAAAGTGCGTCGTCCGGCGCGATTTCAGCCGCAGAAAATTCTTGTCGCAGATTTGCCGCTAAAACTTCTTCGCTATTGCCCAATGTGACGGCGCAAATGCCTTTTGTCGTGGCTGCCACCAGCAATTTACCAAGCTGTGAATCAGCAATCGTGAAATTGATTCTCATGTTCTTACCGCCCTTGCGATAAACTGCCGGAGTCATGCCTAAGTTTGCCGATGCTTTCTCGTATAATGCGCGGCTCGAACCAAAACCGCTTTCATAAAGCGCGGTCGTCACATCAGTTTCTTTTACTTGCTTCTTGAAATTATCAAGACGTAGTTTGTCTGAAAATTCTTTTGGCGAAACGCCGAGCGCATTCTTGAAAACTCTTTGCAAATGCCCGGCGCTAACGTTTAATTCTGCGCTCAAGGTTTCAAGAGACACGTTTTCATCGTGATTTAATTCAATCAATTGACAGGCTTTTGCAACAAGTTCGGCAGTTGTGTTTTTGTAACTTTCAAGGTTGGGTTTGCACCGCAAACATGCCCTAAACCCGGATATTTCAGCTTCCTCGCGAGATGCGAAAAACGTCACGTTTTCGCGTTTCGGAGTTTTCGCCCGACAAGATGGCTGGCAGTAAATTCCAGTCGTCCGCACGCCAGTGTAAAACACGTTGTCAAAGTTTGCGTCTTTTGACTGAACAACTTGCCAACGCCATTCGTTGATTTTTGCTTGATTTAAAGTTTCCTGATTCATCATAAAAGCAATTTTAAATTGAAAAATTGCCGCAATCTATCCGATTTCTGCGGTGTAATTTTAGGCAATAAGCTTTACAATTAAAATATGAGCCAAATAGAGACACAATCAATCATTTTATTCGATGGCGTATGCAATTTTTGCAACGGCTCGGTAAATTTTATTATTGAGCGCGATAGCCGAAATCGTTTCAAATTTGCTCCGCTTCAATCAGACTCCGGACAAGAATTGCTGAGTCAATATGGTTTAAACCAGATTGACCTTGATTCAGTGATTTTGATTGAAGACAATCAAACTTTTATGCGTTCGACGGCGGCTTTAAGAGTCGCTAAACATCTTGACGGCTGGTGGTCCTGGTTTTCAATTTTTCTGATTGTGCCTGCTGCAATACGAGATTTTTTCTATAAACTTTTTGCCAAATACCGCTACAAACTTTTTGGTAAAACCGAAGCGTGTATGATGCCGACGCCGGAACTGCGCGCCAGATTTTTAAGCTAAATTACAAATGAACACGCAATCTTTTACAGCTTTAGAATACGATAAATTACGCGATTTGGTGCGTCGTTACGCGCAAACTCCGATGGGCGCCAATCTTTCGGGAAATTTGCAGCCCCTGACGGATCGAAACGAATTACAGCGAAACCTGGATGCAGTTGCCGAATGCGTCGCACTGCGCGAGCGCGGTACGGGTTATTCGTTCGCTGATGTTGCGGAACCAAAAAATTCGCTGGCTATTTTACGAATTGAAAACGCCACGCTCGAGCCGATAGCGATGCTCGAAATTGCTAATTTAATCGAACAGGCACTTTCAGCACGGTTAATCGTTTTGAGCGAAAAGCAGGAGGCACCAGTGCTGGCAGCAGTCGTCGAAAATGTTCCGCGTGAATTGCAGCGCGTTTCGCGCCGCCTTCAGGAGAAAATATTGCCGGGCGGTATTTTAGATGACCGCGCTTCCCCAGAACTCGCGCGGATCAGGAGCGACATCAACCGTCTTCGTGAACGCATCGCTCGCTCGCTCGAATCTATCATGAAAAATACGGAAAGCGCGGTGCAGGACGAATTTATCACGGTGCGCAATGACCGTTATGTGATTCCGATCAAAACGGATTTTCGCGGTCGTCTGCACGGCGTCGCGCACGGATTTTCATCTTCGGGACAAACTATTTTTATCGAGCCGCTGCAAACCATCGAAGCTAATAACGAACTACAAGGTTTGCGCGGAGCCGAAGAACGCGAAACTGCGCGCGTTTTATTTGATTTAACCGAAAGCCTACGTTGGGAATTACCAGCCATCGAAGCTGCCATTGCGGCTGTTTCCGAACTGGATTTTATCAATGCTAAAGCTTTATTTTACCGCAATTTCGCCTGCGTTGTTCCGCAAATCAGCGAAAAAGACGTTTTGTTTTTGCGAAACGCGCGCCATCCGCTTTTGGAAGAAAACTTGAAAACCCGTGGCGGCGAAATAGTTCCTCTTTCGTTTGAAATGACAAACGAAAAACCCGTGATGGTAATTTCCGGAGCCAACGCGGGAGGCAAAACCGTCGTTTTAAAAACTGCCGGATTACTTAGTTTAATGGCGTTGTCAGGAATGCCTGTTCCAGCCTCTAATGCGCAGGTTCCTTTTTATCAATCAATTCTCGCCGACATCGGCGATCAGCAATCGCTTGCTGCAAATCTTTCGACCTTTACCTCGCACATCTCAAATATTGCCGGCATGATGGAGATTTGCGAATCGCCTTCGCTTGTCCTGCTTGACGAAGTTGGAACGGGAACCGACCCGGAAGAAGGTTCGGCGTTAGGTGTCGCGGTGGTTGATCATTTCCGCCAGAGCTGCGGTTCGCACGTTTTGGCTTCAACTCATTATCGCGGTTTGAAAATTTACGCGGCGAACAATGAAGCGGTACAAAACGCGAGCGTCGAATTTGACGAAAAAACTTTGCAGCCCACTTATCGTCTGCTCGTTGGAATTCCGGGCGCATCGGCGGGAATTGAAATCGCTAGACGGTTCGGTATTCCAGATGCTGTTATTGAAACTGCCAAACAAAATGTTGGTCAATCTTCGCTTGACGCAACAGAATATTTGCAAAATTTGCGGCGCGAAGTAGCTAATGCCGAAGACATGCGCCGCGCTGTGGAAGAAGAACGCGTCGCGGTCGCTGAACGTTATGAGCAGCTTGAAAAAGATTACTCAAAGCGCGAAATTGAACGTCGCCGCGAATTTGAAAAAGATTTGGCAAAGACGATTGATGAATTTGATCGCCAATCACGCGCTCTTTTTGAAACTATCGAAGACAAAGCTGTCCGCGCCAAAGTTGAAAAAGATGCTCAATCACGTAAAGCCGAACTCAAGCGTGCCGCAAGTGCGGCGGTTGAAAGCGGAAAATGGAAAACGGAAAGTGAAACCCTCCAATCTCCAACCCGCAACCCGCAATCCCATGATTTGCCAATTGTCATCGGAACTAAAGTTCGCCTTGCGCGATTTGGGTCAATCGGAACGGTTGAGAAATTAAACGGCGACGAAGCAGAAGTTTTAGTCGGCGTCATGCGTCTCAGGGAAAAATTGGAAAATCTTGAAGCCGTCGAGACAGAAAAAATGCCGCAGGAAACTGAAAGCAAACTCGAAAAGCTGCAAAAGCAAAACAAAAAGGGTGAAGCAAATTTAAACTTTGACGAAGAAAACTTTCACGCCGAGCTGAATATCATCGGCAAACGGACGGATGAATCCGAAGACTTGCTCGATAAATTCCTTGATGAAGCTTATTTATCGGGCTTTCCGCGAGTTCGCGTCATTCACGGAGTGGGAACGGGCGCCCTCAAAAATTTTGTTCACAATTTTCTCAAAGGACATCCGCACGTTTCGCGTTACTCGCTTGCCTCGCAAGATCAGGGCGGTAATGGCGCAACAGTTGTTGAATTAAAGAAATAGCCGAACCTTCTGAAGTTTGCATGGAATTGTGAAGTGATTGGATTCCTTACCGTGGTAAAAGAAAATATCCGCCAATTGCTTGGCGGATATTTTCTTTAGGGATTCAGTGACCTGTTATTCGGCTGCTGATTCAGCCTCTTCAGGAACACTTTCCGCACCCGATTTTTGCTGTTCTTCGCGTAAAATAGCTCGGCGCGACAGTTTGATTTTGTTGCCTTCTTTGCCAATGCACTTGACCATAATTTGCTGACCTTCTTTGAGTTCGTCGCGAACGTCGCGCACCCGTCGGTCGCTAATTTCAGAAATGTGCAGCAATCCGTCTAAACCTGGAATAATTTCGACAAATGCGCCGAAATCTACTATTCGCGAAACCGTGCCGAGATACGTTTCGCCAATTTCGGCCTCGGCAGTAAGCGCGCGAATGCGGGCAATTGCGGCTTGAGCGGCTTCACCGTCCGAAGAAGCAATCGAAACCGTTCCATCGTCTTCGATGTCAATTTTTGCGCCCGTTTCTTCGACAATGGCGCGGATGATTTTGCCGCCCGGTCCGATGACATCGCGGATTTTATCCGGGTTGATTTTGATGGTGATGATGCGCGGCGCGTTCGGGGAAATATCGGCGCGCGGCGCGGCAAGCGCCTGTTCCATAATTCCCAAAATGTGCATTCTGCCTTTGCGGGCTTGTTCGAGGGCTTCGGCTAAAATTTGCGCGTTGATGCCCCCGATTTTAATGTCCATTTGGAGAGCCGTAATGCCTTCGCTCGTGCCGGTCACTTTAAAATCCATATCGCCGTAATGATCTTCGGCTCCGGCAATATCGGACAAAATTGCGTATTTATTGCCTTCCATTACGAGGCCCATAGCGACACCGGCGACCGCACGTTTAATTGGCACTCCGGCATCCATCAAACTTAGACAGCCGCCGCAAACGCTCGCCATCGAGCTTGAGCCGTTTGATTCAGTGATGTCTGAAACGATGCGAAGCGTATAAGGGAATTCTTCAGCGCTCGGCAACACTGCTTCGAGAGCGCGGCGCGCTAAATTGCCGTGACCGATTTCGCGGCGGCTAGTGCCCCCTAAACGTCCGACTTCGCCGACCGAATAAGGCGGAAAATTATAATGCAGCATAAAGCGGCGTTTGACTTCGCCACTTTCCAGATCATCAATAAACTGCTCGTTGTCTTTGGTGCCAAGAGTGGTTGTGACAATCGCCTGAGTTTCGCCTCGAGTAAATAGCGCCGAGCCGTGTGTGCGCGGCAGCCAACCGACTTCGCACGAAATCGGACGGATTTCAGAAAAGCGACGACCATCGGGACGGCGGCGATTGCCCAGCATGTCGTCGCGGAAAATTTTTTCTTTGAGCGAGTTGAAAATTTGCTTTGCCTGACTCCGCCTTGCTGGTTCATCTTCCGGATAGCTTTCAGCAACTTCTTTTTTGAGCGCGTCAACTGCGGCGTAAGATGATTGTTTGTCCTGACCTTGAGTGTTGAGCGCGGCACGCAGTTTTTCAGTAAATTTTTCTTCAATTTCCGCCGACATTGCCGCGTCCGGTTCGGCAGTATGAAATTCTCGCTTTTCGATTGCCAGAGCCTTGCCGAGTTCGCGCTGCCAGCGGCACAAGCGATTGATTTCCTTATGCGCCAGCATTAAGGCTTCGACCATAATACTTTCAGTAACTTCGCTCGCTTCGGCTTCGACCATTACAATGGCTTCTTCCGTTCCGGCGACAATTAGATTAAGGCTCGAATCACGGCGCTCATCATAAGTCGGGTTAATGACATAACGACCGTCCAGTAAGCCGATGCGAACGGCTGCAATTGGATTAACAAATGGAATGTCAGATAAAAAGAGCGCGCCGCTCGCGCCAACCATCGCAATGACATCCGGGTCATTATCAGGATCGGCAGAAATAACAGTGGCGACTATTTGCGTTTCAAAGCGATAATTGTCCGGAAAAAGCGGACGCACCGGACGGTCAATCAGGCGGCAGGTCAAAACTTCTTTTTCACCGGGACGACCCTCGCGACGAAAATAATTTCCCGGAATTCGCCCCGCCGAGTAAGCCGCTTCACGGTACTCGACCGTTAGCGGAAAAAAATCTAAACCTTCTTTGGCTTCTTTAGCGCTGACCGCCGTAACCAAAACCATTGTGTCACCATAACGCACGATTACCGAACCGTCGGCTTGTTTTGCGACTCTTCCCATTTCTATACTGAGCTCTTTGTCGCCGAGTTTGATTGATTCTTTCAGGTATTTTTTCTGAGGCATCTTTGATGAAGGACGAAGGATGAAGGATGAAGGATGAACTTAAAGAATTCTAATTCTTAACTGTTGCCTAACAATCTTTTCCCAAACAAATAAAGCGATGAACTTTTAAGGTTTATTTAGCCTTTAGCCTTCATCCTTCATCCTTAATAAAAACGGCGGCAGAAGCTCATGCCGTGAAGCTTCTGCCGCCGTTTCGGTTTTATGTTCCTAACGATTTTAACGATTTTCAGTTTCCGTTTGCCGCCAGAATCGCGCCGTCACGTTCGGCTCTGGAGCGGCAAACTCTTCGAACAGGAAACTGGTTTTAAGACAAAACGACTCGAAGAAAGCCATTTCTAAAATGCAAAAGCAAAGTGCAGAGTGCAAAACTAAAAACAAATTTTTCTATCTTACTTTGCACTTTGCTTTTTGCACTTTGCACTATCTGCGCAGACCGAGCCGTTCAACCATCGTGTGATACTGCTCAATATCTTTGCGTTTGAGATAATCCAACAAACTGCGACGCTGCGAGACCATCTTGAGCAGCCCGCGCCGCGAGTGGTTGTCTTTCTTATGTGTTCGAAAATGCTCGGTCAATTCGTTGATGCGCTGCGTGAGCAAGGCGATTTGGACTTGCGGAGAACCCGTGTCCGATTCGTGTGTGCGATAATCAGTCAAAATTTGTTCTTTGGTTTCTTTGGCTGTAGCCATATTCTTTAGATAGCCTCTCCTTAGTCGCAGAAAACCGCCCGCTTGGAGCGGACGGCAACCGCGTAAATTAAATTACTCTTGTAAATTTACACTTGAGATGACGATTCTGTCCAGCGCACAACTTTGAGGGATTATTTAATCGAGTTTGCGCCGTGTTTGGTATTGGCTTCGATAACTTCCCGGCAGTTTGCTATCGCGTCGTAAACAGCGGCCCGTTCCGCTTCGCTTGATGCCGAGTCGTAGTAAGGTTTGAGCGTGGTGGCAAAACGCGAACAACCATCAGCAAGAGTTTTTAAAGCTTTTGTCGGCATCGTACTCTTGTCGTCATGCTCGGCTGCGTTATCAATATTACGAACGGCTTCCTCGAGAATGCTTTTGACATCTATGAGCAGTTCGGAGCGAGTCCCGCTCGGCAGCTCACCCCATTTGTCAACGTCCTTATCTTTATCCTTTTTCTTCGCGCTTTCTTTGACAACAGTTTTTGTTTCGGTCACGCCACTTAAAACCATCAAGCGGCGCTCAATTGCTTTGACAAAGATTTCAATGCGTTTATCCAGTTCCTGAGTGTCATGAACAAGATTGTCTTCCGCTATGGTTAAATGATCAACTTTTGAAGTTTGCTGCTGGGCGCGTGCGGAAAAAGCAGTCAACAAAACAATTAAGACAGCTAATTGCGTCGCTGTGATCAAATTATCGCGCAGCGAAAAATGTGTGGAGGGAACCTTTTCAGAAAACCTCATGGCTGTTTTTTCTCGGGATGAAAACTGCTTGCGCCGGAATTATTTGTCACCGGTGTTTCGGCGCTCGTTTCCCCGGCGACTACCGTATCGCTAAAGAATAAATTTAATGCGCGGCTGCGGGCTTCGCGAGCAAATTTAAGAATTATTTTCAGGCGCAGGGCATATTCAAAAGGCGTCGAGCGGCGAATTATTTCAAGACGCGGCGCATGTTGGCGCAGAGCAATTTCCAGCCGTTTAACATTATCGCGCACTTTGCTGCTGTCGTCCTTTAGATTTTTAATATAATTCAAGCCGTTATCAATAACGGCTTGGTAACCGCCAAGCGCAGCCAGCGCGTCTTGGAAGTCAGCTTTGTTGGTCAGTGTTTCGGCTTGTTGCAAACGGCTGTCGGCAAGCTGTAAACACAGCAACGTCCGCTGTTTGACATTCGTTTGAATTTTAAGTTGGTCAGCTTCGTCCTTTGAAAGTGTTATGAGCGGCGGCGGCACTTCTTCCACCTGCTCGATTGCAACTTGTTGTTCTTGTCCAAAGCTGCCGACGGTGGCGCACAATAAAATAAGAACAAGGAGAGTAAACATCATGCTGATAGTTCGAGGGTTTTCAGACATTTTCAAGTTCGGGGCTTTTTCTTGCCCGCTCCTTTCTCAATTTGCCGCGTTAAACCGGGCAAACGAAGTTTAACTTTATCAATCTCAAGCTGATTTTGCTTTGGGTTGGCTAACTCCAAAAACTTTTGGTAAGCCGCCATTGCTTCCGTGAAATCACCGAGCGTATCGTATGCCGTAGCTAAAAAGAAATAACTTGCCGGAACATCCGGTTTAGTTTCGAGCAGGGCATTAAATTCCGTAATCGCTTCCTGAAAACGCTTGGCTTCATAAAGCGCAGTGGCTAAATTAGCTCGCGCCGTATAATTATCAGGAGCCACTGTTAAAATTCGTCGCAAAACTGTGATTGCGTTTCCAAACTGCCTTGCCTGCACGAGAGCCGCGCCGTAGCCAACCGCGTGAGCTGGATTGTTTGGCTCTATTTCTGCGGCGCGCCGGCAATAGTCGAGCGATTGCTGCGGATTGACAGTCCGCGTGAGATTACACAGCCGACTGAGCAACACGATGTTTTTCGAGTCCGATTCGAGCAGCTTTTCAAGCGTCTCAATACTGCCCGTATCGCTCGCTCCGTTAATTGAAACAGTCTTTCGCAATTCGGCGACAACAGACAACTTCTTTTGCTCTGGATTGAGCGCGTCCAAAATTTTCAAAGATTCGTCCGATTTTCCCTCTGCGGCATAAATCCGCGAGAGCAACAGCCGAGCTTGCAAATTTTCAGGCGCGGTGTGTAACGCAAATTTAGCATCATCGAGCGCGGCTGCATAGTCATTTTCGCTCAAAAATATTTCGCCGCGAGTCAGACGCGCTCCAAAATCTTCGGGTGCGAGCTGCAAAGCGCGGGCAATGCTGGTTTTAGCTGCATTACTGCTGCCTAAATTTCGTTCCAGCGCAGCACGCGCTGTCCAGAGAGCGACCGGAGCGTTTGCCTTGCCATCGGTATTAGCTTTAATTTTGCCAAGCAAATTTTGCTGCTTCTCCGGCGCGGCTTTTGAATTTATTTCGAGTTCGGTGAGCGCGACCAAAGCCGGAGAGTTTGCCGCGTCAAGCTCTACGGCTTTAGTTAGGATTTTTTCGGCTTCGTCAAAACTGCCTTGCTTGACCAGCAGCGCGCCCAGTTTTGCCATTGGCAGAGACCAATCTTCATGTAATTCGATGGCGCGGCGATAGGCTTTTTCGGCTTCGGCTTCACGTCCAAGCTGCTGCAAAGCCGTGCCGCGTTGGTATTCGGCTTCGGGAAAATCGGGTTGCAGCTCAATTGCTTTTTCGTAGAATTTTAACGCGGCAGCCGTCTCGCCGTGTTCATGCGCGTCCTGTCCTTGCTCAAATTGTGCGACAGCTATTGCGTCTGGTCGAGTATCTTCTTGCTGTGCCAGAGCAATGGTTAAGCCGCCGAAGAGAATCGCGCAAGCTGCTAGAAAAAGAGAAGTTTGCCGGAAAATTTGCCAAAAATATCTAGGGAAAATCATCTTAAAAGTATTACTTATCCAGAAATAAGCGTGTTCGTTGGAATCCCCATTCTAGCACTTTAAAAAATACCTTCCAAATAAAAGTGCGGTTGCTTCGTAGGCAAAATTGCGATAATATTTGGCACGGTTTTTAACATCGCTCCCAGTTCAAGATTAACATTGAGCGAGTAAGACTGCGCCAATTGAAAAGCGCGCCATACGTAAGAGTTTTAAGACATGGAAAGTAGCTCCGTTAAAACCGCGCCGGATAAGATTGTCATTGAAGAAAAAGAAGCTTGTTTACGAGTTTTAATGCGCCAGATGGAAAGCGTCCTGGTGGCTTATTCAGGCGGCGTGGACAGCGCGTATGTCGCATTGATCGCAACCCAGGAGCTAAAGGAAAAATCGCTCTGCGTGACAGGCGTTTCGCCAAGTTTGGCAGCCGCCGAACACCAAGCAGCAATCGCGCTCGCCAAAAAATTTAGCTTTAACCACGAAACGCTTCACACTGACGAACTCGCCAACCCCGATTATCAGGCTAATGCTCCAAACCGCTGTTATTTTTGCAAAAGCGAGCTTTATGGAAAACTCGCCCCCTTAGCTGCAACTCATGGTCTTGAGTACGTTGTGGATGGTTCTACGACGGATGATTTGTCCGATTTTCGTCCCGGCAGACGTGCCGCGCAGGAAAATAAAGTGCGAAGCCCGCTCATTGAAGCCGGACTTAGTAAAGATGAAATTCGAGAACTCAGCCGCCGACATAATTTGCCGACGTGGGATAAACCCGCGAGTCCCTGCCTTTCATCCAGAATCGCCTACGGAATTCCCGTTTCAATCGAAAAACTAGGAAAAGTTGAGCGCGGCGAAGCGATTTTACGCGAAATGGGACTACGCGTTTTCCGCGTTCGATATCACGATGAATTGGTGCGTCTTGAAATTGCGCCGGATGAGATGGAACGAGTATTGCAAAAAGCGACTGTTGATAAACTGGCGGAGCGTTTTCGCGCTTTGGGTTTTCGCTATGTAACACTCGATTTGCACGGTTTTAGAAGCGGTGCAATGAACGAAAGTTTAAAAAAGGATGAAGGATGAAGGATGAAGGATGAATAAGTAGGGACTAAGCCTTACTTGTCTGGCAAAATGAACTTTCTGCAAAATTTTGTAGAAATTCCGCCTTCCGCCTTCATCCTTCATCCTTAAAAGCTATGGCAAACCCAATGGTAGATGACGCACGCCGGATTCAGGAAGATAATCCTTTTGAATCAATGATGGCGCGATTTGACCGCGCCGCTCAGCTGCTTGATCTAGACCCGGATTTATACGCAGTTTTACGTGTTCCGACGCGAGAAATCAAGGTTTATATTCCTGTTCGAATGGATTCCGGGCGGATTGAGGTCTTTGAAGGTTTCCGAGTTCAGCACAACTTCGCGAGAGGTCCGGCAAAAGGCGGAATTCGCTACGCGCCCGATGTTTCATTGGACGAAGTAAAAGCGCTGGCTTCGTGGATGACTTGGAAATGTGCGGTGGTTAACGTTCCATTTGGCGGCGGCAAAGGCGGTGTCATCTGCGACCCGCGCCAAATGTCAATTGGTGAGCTTGAACGCTTAACACGGCGTTACACGTCCGAATTGCTCGATTTCATCGGACCTGAAAAAGATGTTCCAGCGCCTGATATGAACACCAATGAGCAAACTATGGCCTGGATTATGGATACTTATTCGATGCATGCGCGTCACACCGTTACTGCCGTCGTCACGGGTAAACCAATTGCTCTGGGCGGTTCCGAAGGCAGACGCGAAGCAACGGGACGCGGCTTGATGATCACAGTTAATGAAGCAATAAAACGTTTCAAACTGACCCCACAAGAAACTCGTGTTGTTGTCCAAGGTTCAGGCAACGTCGGCGGTTTAGGAGCGCGCCTGATGCATGAACGAGGTTATAAAGTCGTGGCTATTTCAGACATCGGCGGCGGAATTTACAATAAAAACGGGTTGGATATTCCAGATGTTTTAAACTACCTCCAGGAAACAAAATCGCTGGATGGATATGCGAACGCCGAGCGAACGACAAACAAAGAACTTCTCGAAATTGAATGCGATGTGCTGGCTCCCTGCGCGACTGAAAACCAGATTACATCGGAAAACGCCGACCGGATTAAATGTAAGGTTTTAGCGGAAGGGGCAAATGGTCCGACTACTCCGCAGGCAGACGGAATTTTGTACAATAACGGCGTTTTTGTGATTCCTGATATTTTGGCTAATGCGGGCGGAGTAACGGTTTCATATTTTGAATGGGTGCAGGATCGAATGGGATATTTCTGGCGCGAAGCGGAAGTTAATGAACGTCTTGAAAGCATTATGGTAGCTAGTTTTAACGATGTCAGCCGATATGCCGACTCGCACAGCGTTGACACGCGAACGGCCGCCTATATGCTGGCAATTGACCGTGTGGCTTATGATACGCGGATGCGTGGAATTTATGCCTAAGGGTTAACAACAGATTTGAAAAATTTTATAAAAGCCCGAAAATACTTGTTAAAATGTATTATTTTTGAGAAAAGCCTTGATTTTCGGGTTAAAGTAAAGTAAGGTCTCCAAAAGATGCATTAAAAACTGCCAAATCATTTTGGCAGTAGATTTATCGGTATTTTATTGGTAATTTTGAAGCGGCTTTTGATGAATGTGGAAGTCGTATTGGTGGCATTTGAAGGCGAAAACATCGAGAAGCATAATCTTGCTGAGGCTTTAAAACCTAATGCATCAGCTATTACGGTTGAGCTTGACCGAATTTTGTATTTCGCGGAAACCAAGTTTGTGGTCGGGTGTTAAACAATACCGAAATTCGGTTGGCTTTCCCTAGCATCTGACAGAAATTCAAGTGATTTTGATAAATTTATTTAGTCGGAGGAATAAGATGAGATATGTAAAAAACGCGCTGGTCGTTGCGCTGGTGATGTTGGCAATGAGCTTAGCGGCTCTAGCCCAACAGCCAACCCGAACGGACGACCCGAGAAATATTGCCCCAACCGTCGGATCGGGCGGTTCGGTTGGCGGAGCCACCGGGCTTTTTACCGTAGTTGACGGTAAAACATTAAGAGCAGGAGAATATACGTTCAGTGCTGCATACAGCAATTATGATCGTGACCCTGGCAACGTTGATATTACCGAAGTGCCTTTGAGCTTCCAGGTTGGTTTAAACAATTACATTGAAGTTTTCTTTAACACTGATGCTTATCGCGCAATTAAGGTTAACTCGCCGCGCAATCTGTCAGGATTTTACCTGCCAAATTCACAGATTAACGGAATTAGCCAGCCGGCATTAGTTTTGTCACCAAGTGTTTTTGGTACCGGCAATACTGCTAACTCGGCAGTCTTTCGTCCGGCCGGGCAACAGCCATTTGTCCAATTTCCTTTTGTCGGCGGTTCCGGCGGTCCTAATTTTGGCGGTCTTGGACCTTTTAGTTCTTCAAGCGGCAATGGGGCAGATCGTTTCCCAGGAGTAGGTTCAGCCGTCGGCGGTATTCTACCAGGCTTAGTGTTAAGCACTACGACCATAGTCAGCCCGCTTGGACAAGCTTTTAATACAATCATTAACACTTCGACAATTGCTCCGTCTTATTTGCCAGATGCGCCATTTCTCAATCGGCAGTTTGGTGAATCGGCATTTAATAGCTTTACGGTCGGAGCGAAAATTCGCTTTACTAATCCGAAAAACCCGATTGGTCTCGGATTGCTGCCTTTCTATCGTTTTTACGGTGATACTGCCAATGATTCTTCCGGCTTTAACCAATTACAGCGTGGAGCCAGCCCTGGCAGTAAACGCGGTGATTTCGGACTAATTGCTTTCGGCGATGCTCGCGTTGCCAAATGGGCAAATATTTCGGGCAACATCGGATATATTTATACTGGCAGCGTCAAAGCCGACATCGGCGGCACCAATTACACGCTTCTTGATAGAGGCGATGAATTAACGGGCGGACTTGCGGTTGACTTTCCGGTTAACAAGTTCTTTCAACCAATTGGAGAAATTCGCGCGACCAAATACGTCGGCGGACGAACTCCGAATGCCTTTGAACAAGACCCGATTGATGCTCTGCTTGGCGTGCGTATCTTCCCGGCTCGTTATTTCGGGATGAGCTTTGCTTATCGTTATAACATCAATCAGCAAGATCGCAGTAGCTTTGATAATGGCAACTCAAATTCATCAACTGGTTCATCAACTAACGGCGTTCCGGCAGGTTTTGTGACTTCCGATGACCCGCACGGCTACATTGCACAGTTTTTCATCGGACGACGCAATAAACGCGTACCTCCTACAAAACCAAATACTCCGGCGGTTATCAATAGCGTTACTTTCGACAAGACTGAAATCGTCTCGGGGATCTGCCCGGAAGGTCAAGTCAAGGGTGAAGGTTCAAATTGTAATGATAACGGTTCGGTGGCAGTTACAACTAACGCAACTGATGCTGACGGCGACCAATTGCTTTATCAATACACGGTCTCCGGCGGACGAATAAACGGCAGCGGCGCGAATGTTACCTGGGATTTAAGCGGCGCGCAACCGGGAACTTACACAATTTCCGTTGGTGTTGACGATGGCTGCGGAGTTTGTGGTCAACCGCAAACCAAAGAAATCCGCGTAGTTGAATGTACAGG
>JBDTZD010000320.1:0-3055 GCA_040005335.1 Pyrinomonadaceae bacterium
CCACCCGCCGGCAAAGGTGCCGCTATCACCGAGAAAAAAGTCAGTAACAAACAACTGCCAAACACCATTTGGCGCAGCTCCGCCGAAAGTGCCGTTAAGAGTTGCCGAGCCTGCCGGCGCCGGTTGATTGTATGGTCCGGCCGGTGCAGGAGGGTCCATTTCATCGTCGTCGCCAACACTCGAAGGTTTTACGGAAGTGCCGGTGGCTGGAAATGGTCCGCTATTTCCGATTGATGCTGTTGCTTGGTCGTCAAAAGTGTATGTCACGTTAGTCACATCAGTACCGCCGCCGACATCAGATTGCAAAATAAATTTGCGACCGTCAGGCGAAACCAAAAGTATTGCCACATCGTCCGGAAACGTGTGTGAAAACCCGTTCATGGTAACGTTGACGTCGGTCACGGTTCCGGTCAGCCCGGAAACTGTGATGTTTGATGGATAAAGCAGGGCGGGGCCTGAATCGTCAAGAACGATCGCAGCCGGATTGGTGAAAACCGTATCTGGAGATGCCGATCTAACAGTATTATCAACATTATCAACAGACTTGGTTTTATTCTGTCGAGTCCGGAAATCAGATAGATTTAATCTGTTACTTTTCGTGTCTTGTGCTTTTACAGTAGCAATGCTGCCGAGCAGCATGACTGGCAGTAAAGCCATTAAGCTGAAGGCGATTGCGCGTCGCCAACTTGTGTGAAATGCTTTTTGCATCTTTCGTTCTCTCCTCAAATTTGTAGGGATATAGTAGAAAAACTGTTTTTTATGAATTAATGTAATAGAAGCTGTTTTCAAGCAATTTACCAAATAATTTGAATGAGAAGTAGTTAGAGTTTAGACGCAGAGAGTAACCGAAGTTAACATAAATGTCAATCTTATTAAGCGCAACTGCTATTAAATTGACATAACTTAGTTTAAAGATTGTCAGTTTGTAATAACAAACTAAATACTCTGTAATTTAAGTTATTTAAAGCTAGGAGTTCCGCCTTGAGGCGGCTCTTGGCGAGCGAAGAACCGTCTCAAAGCGGGACTCCAAACGCTTGAAAATTGTCCATAAACTCAAATTACAGAGTACTTAATTATTAAGCAGCATATCGAAAGATGATTCTTTGTTAGCCCATGTTTACTTCATTTGCAGCGCCAAAGAATCGAGTCGTTTGCGCGCTTCGAGCGCTTCAGTGTCGCCTGAGTGTTTTTGCAAAATCTCAAGCCATACTGCGCCGTCATAGTGAAACTGTTTAACGTTTAAATTGAAAACAAAGTTGATGCCGACTTTGCGATAACGGTCTAATCCATTGAAATTAAGATAAAAACTATGAACGGGAGCCCCGCTCGCCTGCATTTCATTGGCATCGAGTTTTCGCAAAGCAGCGCGCGAAACTTCTTGTGCAGCCTCTTCTGCTAAATCTCCTACCAGCAGCAAAATCGCTGGACGAAACGTTGATTTTGGGAAGTTCTCAAGGAAAATCGAGGCTAATTCAAGCTGTTCAAATCCATCAAAGACACGAATCAATTTTGCCAAACGCTCGTCATCGCCCGGTCTTGCATTAGAAGCGAGAGCTTGCGCCTGCACCCAGCCGCTTTTATCGGGCGGCAGTTGAACGCGGTAAAAGGTTACGCCCTCCACTTGCCGCTCGCCTGTTATCGAAACGCTGCGTCCCGCTCTCATTCGCTGCATAGGAATTGCAATGAGGCTCGGTTCAAAACGCAAAACTGCTAATTTTTCCTCAATGACAACTGCCGGGACAGGAGTTCGGTATTTGGACGCGGGCGAATTAACGAAGGGTTTTTTTAATAAAGGGCGAATTCGCGAACGATGCTTTTGAGCGTTGGCAGCAAACGGGAAAAACAGCAAAAATGCGGTTGGCAGGAGGAAGTAAACCGAAAATTTGGATAACATTATTTCTTGGCGGCAATGTCAGAACCGGGAGCGGTAACGACCGGGTTAGGAACTTTGCCACCCGGCCACTACCGCTCCCGGTTCTGACCTGTATCTCTAAAAAATTAACGCAAGACTTTGATTTTGGCTTGGGCGGCGAGAATTTTTTGCGCCGAATTTGCGTGATGAAAATGGCAAATGGCGATGGCGAGCGCATCCGCCGCATCGTGCGGAGTGGGAACGGCAGGAAGCTTTAATAAAATCCGCACCATTTCGCCGACCTGATGTTTTTCGGCGTTGCCGTAACCGACCACAGTTTGTTTAATCAGGCGCGGCGCATACTCGTGAACCTCGAGACCATGTTTTTCGCCAAGCATTAATGCCACGCCGCGCACTTGTCCTAATTTTAGGGCAACTTTAACATTAACGGCATAAAACGCTTCTTCAATCGAAAGAACATCTGGCTGAAAACGCGCAATCACGTCCTCAATGCCATCGCTGATTTTCAAGAGACGTTTGGAAAAAGCATCGCGCGGGCTTGATTTAACCGTGCCGTATTGAACCAGCCGGTAAACATTCCCATCTTTTTTGACAACTCCCCACCCGAGTGTTTCGCTGCCGGGATCAATTCCAAGAACTCGCATAGTGTAATAAGTGATACGTAATACGTGATACGTAATACATGATCACGCATTTTGCACTACGCAGAGGCACGAACTTTTCGAATTAGATTCGCGAGTTGTCGTCTGACTTTATCAACTCTGTTATTTAAACCCGCAAATGTCTGTTGGTCAATATAACTTAAATCTTTTGAAAGCAAAATCTGATAATCAAGTTCAAAGGCAGAGCCAAGCGCAATTTGGAGAAAATGCGCGTAATCTTTATTGGTTTCGCGCCCACAACCTTCAGCAATATTTGTCGGAATCGAAGAACCGCTACGCCGCATCTGGCTGGTTAAACCAAACAATTCATCTTTGGGATAGTTTTTTGTCACTTGATAAATTTCAAGCGTGAGTTCATGCGCTTCTTCCCAAACCTTTAACTGCCTGAAATCCCTCATTTTAATTCCCGTATCAAGTATCACTTATTACGTATCACGTATTACATTTTACTCATCGAAGTCAATATCAAAGTTTGCGGAAATTTTTTGCACATCGTCCTGATCGTCAATTGCTTCATAGA
>JBDTZD010000232.1:0-10242 GCA_040005335.1 Pyrinomonadaceae bacterium
TTTGCCAGTGCCAATAATCAGGCGAGAATTAAATTGTTTTCCGGCAATCTGAAAAAAATCATTCATATTTTGGATTTTAGATTTTGGATTTTGGATTGTCCAAAGCAAAAACAATTATCTTGGTTGTAAATTGGAAAAATGCGGCAGTTTATTTCAACCGCCAACCCAAAATCTAAAATCCAAAATATGTGCTGCCTCCGCCGACAAAATGCACAACTTCAATTTTATCGTTTTCTCTCAAATTAGTTTCAGCCCAAAATGCCCGGCGAACAACGTTGTGGTTTAATTCGACAGCGATGCGCACAGCGGAAAGTTCGAGATGCGCAAGCAAGTCGGCGAGGGTGATTGGCTCAGAAAATTCTTTCTTTTCGCCATTAACAATAACTTTCATATCACGCTAATCCAAAATCCAAAATCCAAAATCCAAAATCGAATTAGCCTTGCGTCACGATCCGACGTAGTTCGGCTGCGTAACCGCCGTGAGTCGCGCGAACCAACAATGCGGCGCGTCCTTTTTTGAAATGCGGGAGCTGCAAATGTATGACTGCAACGCCCGTTGGATCAGTTTTTGAGTGAAGAATGACTGGTCTAAAGGCTGCGCCTAAAACCTTGACTGTTACTGCCGCTTCAGCAATATTTCGCTCGAAAGTTCCATAGCCCTGGGTGATTTGAATACGCAATGCCATCCGGTCGCCGCCGCTAAATTCACGCTCGTCAAGCAAAGATAAATTTAAAGCGTCTGAAGGAACATCTTCAGCACGGGCAAAATCAGCAACTTGTTCGTCTGCTGCGGTTCTAAGCACTCTGACGGAATGTTCTGTCATATCAAGCGGTGGTTCGGGCAACTCGTCACGCCCGCTTTCGTCAACCAGCGCAATCGGAATTCTCAAGATCGGTTCCAAATAAGTCAATTCGAAATCAATGAGCGGCTCAGGTTCTTCGGCGCTTTCAATTTGTTTTGAAATCAGCTCGGGTTTACTGCCGGTTGTCTGGGCAGTCGGGTCGCGCGTCGTCATCCGTTTGAGGTCCTCGACGCGTCCCTGCTTGATTGCCGCGCAAATTAAACGATGCTGCCTTTGAAGACGTTCGGCTAAAACATTTTCATCGAATCCGATTTTAATAAGATCGTCATAAGGCGAGCGTTTGGCAGCTAAAATCTCACCGCCCGTATAAACCAAAGACAGTAAGATAGGTGTGTCCAGACCTTTATCCTCGGTTTGAACGTGGTAGGTGACGCTTTCGTATTCGATGTCTGTGTTGAATCCGCTAATCACGACAGAAAAACTAAGGATGAAGGATGAAGGATGAAGGATGAAAATAATATGATTTTGTTTTCGTTGACGATTCAAACATCGATAAAATTAAAAATTGGCGGCTCTTTCATCCCTCATCCTTCATCCTTCATCCTTCATTGAAGGTATAAGCGAAAATTAGCATGAGCTATAGCCTCCGGTCAATCAATGTCAACCGCGTAATTTCTTGTCAAAAAGTCTTTTGCTTGACACTCCTGCCTGCCTCAACTACGATTGAGTTTGTACTATAATTCTCAAAGTTTTTCGCTAAATTAACTTATACAGAGTTTATAAAACAGAGAACTGCGAACGGTTTTCTTGGAACGGAGGCTTAATGACGGAATTTAGACTAATGGATTACGTGCCGATTGTCTTAATGTTTATCGTCGCAGGCGGTTTCGCCGTCACCAATATTTTGCTTACGCAGCTGGTCGGACCTCGCAAATCAACCAAAGTCAAATTGATGCCCTACGAATGCGGCAAAGATCCGGTTGGCTCGGCGCGCGAACGGTTTTCTGTAAAATTTTACAGCGTCGCGGTTGATTTCCTGCTTTTTGATCTCGAAGTTTTATTTTTGATTCCGTTTGCGGTCGCCTTTGGAGCTTTGCTTAACGCCGGATTTCGTGAATATGCGTTACCGGCTTACATTGCCGTGATGGTGTTTATTGGAATGGTCATCATCGGTTTTGTCTATGCTTGGAAAAAAGGCACTTTTGATTGGAACATCCAGGCTCGCGCCGAAGCCCGCGCCGAAGCCAAAGCTTTGTTCGCCGAGCGCAAAAAACGTCGCGCAATTTCAACGCAAACAGGAATGCCGGTCGAGCCTGTGACATCGAGAACACAACCGACTTTGACGAGCCGCGTTTAGCAACAGTAAATAGTGAATTGAAAATAGTAAATAGCAATTTAATTTTAGCTTTTACTATTCACTATTCACTATTTACTATTCACTATTTAAAATGGGTTTAGAAAATAAATTAGTCGAATCTTTGCCGGAAATTTTGACCGTTCAGCTTGATGCTGTCGTTAATTGGGCGCGAAAAAGTTCTTTATGGCCAGCGACGTTTGGCTTGGCTTGCTGTGCAATTGAAATGATGAATTCGGTGAGCGCTAGAAACGATCTTTCGCGCTTCGGAGCGGAAACATTTCGCGCCAGCCCTCGACAAGCCGATGTGATGATTGTGTCGGGGCGTGTTTCGCGCAAAATGGCTCCTGTGCTGAGACGCATTTACGATCAAATGCCCGAGCCGAAATGGGTCATTTCAATGGGAGCTTGTGCCACTAGTGGAGGCGTTTTTGATAACTACGCTATTGTTCAAGGCGTTGATAAAATTGTGCCGGTTGATATCTACGTACCGGGTTGTCCGCCGCGTCCCGAAATGCTCGTTCACGCCATCATGATGCTGCAGGATAAAATCATGAAAGAGCGTCTCAAAGACCGCCGCGATGTTTCGCGCGAAGAAGCGCAAACTGCAATTTCGCCGGGAACTATGCCGGTAACATTGGGAACGCAGCTGGAAGAAGACTCGGCTCGAACCGGAGTAACGCGCCCATACACAATTGCCTCGCGCCACGAGCGCCGTCGCTCTTCCTAGAAACTAGAAACGCTCTCTCGTGTTCAGCTGCGGATTTTGCTAGTCGCTCAACGCGAGCTCCAGATGTCTATATGGCTGAAATTACTGAAACGCCGCAAAATTTAATTACCGCGCCGCTTTTAACAATTGCTGAGGCGCTCAAAAAACAAAATTCCGGTTGGATCAGCGAAATTAAAGACGCGCTTGGCGAAGTAACTCTGATTGTCGCGAGCGAATTTATCGTTGATGTTTGCTGGTTTTTGAAGACACGTTATCAATTCGATTTTCTTTCGGATATTTGCGGCGCAGATCGGGGCGCAGAAGACGATCCGCGTTTTGAGGTTAACTATCATTTGTTTTCTACCAAAACTTACAATCGGTTGCGTTTGAAAGTTCTGCTGCCGGAGGATGAGCCGCACGTTTCGACCGTGACGAGCGTTTGGCGGACGGCAAATTGGCACGAGCGCGAAACTTACGACATGTTCGGCGTCATTTTTGATGGTCACCCGGATTTACGAAGAATATTGCTCCCATCCGATTTTGACGGGCACGCGCTCAGAAAAGATTATCCGCTGCGCGGTTTCGAACCGTACAGCCTTTCGTAATTTTGGATTTTAGATTTTGGATTAATTTCGAATCCAGAATCCAAAATCCAAAATCCAAAATTGAAATGACTCCAACGCTTGGAACAAATTCGCCTTTTGAAGTTTTAGATCGTCCGCTCGAATCCCAAATGACGCTTTCGATGGGACCGCAGCACCCTTCGACGCACGGCGTGCTGCGGCTCGAACTCGTTTTGGACGGTGAAATGGTCGTTAAGGCCGTGCCCGACATCGGCTATTTGCATACGGGGATGGAAAAGCTGTTTGAATATAAAAAATATCAGCAGGGAATTGTCATCACCGACCGGATGGACTATCTCAATCCATTGGGAAACAACCTAGTTTATGTGATGGCGGCTGAAAAACTGCTGGAACTGGAGATTCCCGAACGCGCACAGATTATTCGCGTTTTAATGTGTGAATTGCAGCGCATTGCTTCGCATATGGTTTGGCTCGGCACGCATGCGCTTGATATTGGCGCAATGACGGTTTTCTTTTTCTGTTTCCGCCAGCGCGAAAAAATCTTGAATTTAATCGAAGCTTGCTCGGGCGGACGAATGACTCCCTCATATTTTCGCATCGGCGGAATTATGATGGATTTGCCAGCCGGTTTTGAGCATCGCTGCAAACAGTTTTTAGACGATTTTCCAGCCGCAGTCAAACAATTTAATACACTCTTGACGGGCAACACGATTTTCCATAGTCGAACGCGAGGCATCGGCGTTATTAACGCAGACGACGCAATTGATTGGGGCTTGTCAGGACCGTGCCTGCGCGGAAGCGGTGTCGGAATTGACATCAGAAAAACAAATCCGTATTCAGGTTACGAAACTTACGATTTTGACGTTCCGGTCGAAGAAGACTGTGATGTCTGGGCGCGTTACATGGTCAGAATGCGCGAGCTAACAGAATCATGGAAGATTTGTAATCAGGCCTTATCACGTCTCAAACCGGGGCCAGTCAAAGCTGACGCCCCAAAAATCGTTTTGCCCGACCGCGAAGATATGAAAACTCATATGGACGCGCTGATTCATCATTTTTTAATTGTTACCGAAGGGTTTAACGTTCCAGCAGGCGAAGTTTATCACGCCATCGAAGCCTCAAAAGGCGAAATCGGCGTTTACATGAAATCAAACGGCACAGGCAAACCCGACCGCGTTCATTTCCGCGGTCCGAGCTTTGTTAATCTTTCGGCTTTGCCAGTGATGAGCGAAGGGGAAATGGTGGCCGATGTAGTGGCAATCATCGGCTCGCTCGACATCGTTTTGGGGGAAATTGACCGTTAGCTTTCGAGAGTATTTTAAATTCTGGCTCAAGCTTTATAGGAATATGTTCATGTATTTATGAAAAGAGCAACAGTATTAACTTTTTTGTTTTTATTGTATGCGGTTGGGTCAAACTGCCTTGATGCTCAAACGTGTTCATTTAAGCCAGTTGTTTTGTCTGATGAAAACGGTAACGACGTTGCGAAAGTCTCAATGGTTTTGACTAACATAGATACTAAGGTCGTCTATAAATCACTTTTAAAATCTGGAATGCCTTATTTTGCTGTGCTGCCCGAAGGCAATTATGAAACCCTGCTAAAAGGTCAAGGATATAAAACGGCTAAGTTTATTTTTTCTTTTGATTGCAAATTTCACCAAGAACTTTTTTGGCTCCATGAGGGCAGAGTTGATGAGATAGTAGATATTCATGGCGATGCTTATAAAGATTCAAGGCAAAACAAGATTACGCCGCCAGTTGAAAATTGGAATGATTGGATAAAGGAACAAGAAATTTATCAAGTTGGTCTTGGCTGCAGACCATCAAGACTAGCGACACCTTATTATCCTTATCAAGCTAAAAAGAATAAGATCGCTGGAACTGTGCAAGTCAGAATAATTGCTGACGAGAATGGCGAAGTTATTTTCGCTCAAGCTGATAGGGGCGCGACTGAGCTTTACCAAGCCTCGGAAATGGCTGCTAGAGCTTCCAAATTCACTCCAACAAAGATTGGTGGAAAAGCTGTAAAAATAACTGGAATTATAGTTTACAATTTCGTGGCACAATAAATATTAGATTTTATAAATCTAAATTTTGGCAATTAGCAGTTTTAAAAATTTAAACTAAGAAGATTGAAATGAAAAACCAGATTTTCAAAATTTTGTTTGCGCTCAGTTTTGCTATTGCCATAGCGGAGTTTGCTACGCTTTCCGTCAAAGCACAGAGTCGGGAAATCGAGCCAGAAATCAAACAATACGTTGAGGAAAAAGGGAAAAAGGCGCAAGTGCCGACCGACATCGCTAATGTTGCCAGAGGTGATCTAAACGGGGATGGCAAAGAGGATGTAGTAATTGAATACTATATTCAGATCGGTTATCCGGGGAATTTGACGGATACTTACCTTGCCGCCTTTGTAAGCAAAAAAGGAAAAATGAAGTTTGCCGCCGAAACCGCCGATGTGAAAGTCGTTCCCGCAAGAATTGAGAACGGACTGCTGATCTGCGACAAGTACGGCGAAGGCGGCAAGAAATTCGATAAAGTCGGAATAGTAAAATATAAATTGGTTAAAGGAAAACTGATCGAAGTAAAAGCCAAGAAATAGGTTCTGCTTTATAAGGTATAAGCGCAAACTTAGGAAGTAGCAGTGAGACACTTATAACTCGAACCGAAGAAACATCCGGTGGAATATTTATCGTCATTTTGAAATAGCAGCTATATTTCATTAAGTTTCGTCAACAAACTTTGTTACATAGGAGAATAATCATGAAATCGCTGGCAAAAACAGGTTTGCAGTTAGCTATAACTGCAACATTATTTTTCGCGCTGCAGAGCGAAATTTTCGCACAACAAGACGACATCGCTGGCGGAACAAGCGTTTTTGTCTTTAAACCTGCGTCGAGCATTCAAAAGGATTTCACGCCTCAGCAAAAACCAAGAAAAAACGAACGACGACGAATAGTTTCCAAAGCCAAAAGTACCGGGCAAACACCGACAACAGGAAGTTCCGGTAAAAAACCGCAGTCTGCGGTTGTCGAACCTATCGCGCCGGAAGAGTGGATCAACGAAAACGCAGAGGCAGCTATTGAAGAAAGAAAAGTAGCAGACAATGAGCCGCTGCTCTTTCTCTCCGAAGGCTTTTTAAATTCACGAATTCAATCCTGCGCCGCTCCGCAATTTCCGGCGGCGGCGCGAAAAGCCAAACTCAAACAAGTCCGTTTGAGAGTTTCGGTGACACTGGCAAAATACGGCGGCATTCTTGACGCTCAAGTGATTGAGGGTGATGCGATATTTCGCCAAGCCGTTTATGATTCGCTCGGAAGTATGCAATTTCGGCAAACGTACTTTATGGGCGAGCCGGTCAGAATTCAGGGAATATTGGAATTTACCCAGCACGATTCCGACGGATACAACATGATTTCGTGTCGAGATGCCGTCAAAGAAGCAGAGCTTCCAGCCGTCATTGACGGCGGCGTGTTAAACGAAAACGCGACCGCTTGCGAAGCACCTCAATTTCCGGCTGATGCAAAAGCCGCCAATTTGAAGTCGGTCGCAGCAAAAGTTCAGGTAATTATTGATGAAAAAGGCAATGTTATTTCTGCCAAACCGATTGACGGACATCCGGCATTTGGGCAAGCCGCCGCACAAGCCGCGATGAAGGCGACTTTTCGCAGATCGTTAATTATAAATCAGCCGGTTAAAGTGAGCGGCATAATGATTTTTACTCAGACTCCGAATAACGACGTTCCATGCAAAAACACGGTGGCGGAATAACACTCGCCTATTATTTAAGTTTCAATATTTTAAATTCGCAATGAATCTAACACCGCAAGCAACAGTCGAGGAAATGGCGAGTTTCGCGCCCGAAGTTGAGACGGAAGTCGAAAAGCATTTGACGAAATATCCGGCTGAAAGAATTCGTTCGGCGATTTTGCCGCTTCTTTTTATCGTCCAACGTGAGCGCGGCTACATTGACACGCCCGGCGCGGCTTACGTTGCGCACAAACTTGGCATTGAAATCGTTGACGTTTGGGAAACGGCGACGTTTTATTCGATGCTTAACTTAAAACCGGTTGGTCGTCATCACATCCAGATTTGCAAAACTTTGTCATGCAAAATTATGGGTGAACCGGAAATCACCGACCACGTTTGCTCAAAACTTGGAATTAATCCGGGCGAAACAACTGCGGACGGCAAGTTTACCGTTTCAATGGTTGAGTGTTTGGGGTCTTGCGGAACTGCTCCGATGTTTCAGATCGGTTTTGATTATCACGAAGATTTGACGACCGCAAAAGTTGACCAAATTTTAGATTCCTTGAAATAAAAACGATGAACAAAATTCTGTTATCGGTAACGTGCTTGCTTTTTTGTCTTTCTTCGGCATTTGCCCAGGAAGCTGGTAATAGAGTTTACAGCAATAACGGAAACGCCCGACATTTGCCCCAACTCAATTCAGGCGTTTTGAGCGGCAGTGCTAGTGATGGAAAACCTATTCAGTGGATTGAAACCAGCGTTTTGATGAATATGCCTGCCGATGCTTACGTTGCTGTTTTTGGTTTCGCTCAGGAAGCGAAATCTCCGGCGGCGAGCAACGAAGCGGTTAATGCAAAGTTTAATCAGTTTATCGGATTGCTGGGAGAATTAGGAATCAAGAGAAACGACATTTACATTGATTTTATCAGTCAAAATAGAATCTTTGATTTTACTGAAGAAAGCAGCACCATAACCGAAAGACTTTCCGGCTTTGAGACAAAGAAAAACATCGCGGTGCGTTTCAAAGATCGAAATTTACTCGAAAAAATGTTGGCTGCCGCGGCACAAGCCACAGTCTTTGATTTGATCGAAGTTAATTATGTCGTCAGCGATACGAAAAGCGTTCGCAGCAGGCTCTTTGAAGAAGCAGTTAAAGTAATCAAACAAAAAGAAGATAGATATACAAATTCATTTGGCATTCAATTTGTGCCGATGACATTGGCGAATGAAAAATACGACGCTTTCTATCCGAGCGAGCAGTATCAAAATTATCAGGCTTTTGAATCGGGCAGCGCTTACGGCGGCACTTATAATAAAACCGTTATTCGCCAGCGCAAAGTAACAACGTTTTACTATGAGCCACTCAACGATAGTTTATTTGATGCGGTTATCAATCCGCTTGGGATCGAACCCGTTGTGCAGTTTACTTTATATTTGCGAATGCAATATCAATTAAAGTCTGCAGGGTCAACTGCCGAAGAAAAATCCGATTCAATCGTTCGCAGTGAAATGGTCAAAATTGAAGGCGGAACTTTTTTGATGGGTGGCAACCAGAAGCAAGAAGCGGCTCAGCCGGCACATTCCGTGACGGTCAGCAGTTTTCTGATGGACAAAACTGAAGTTACAAATGCTGAATACGCAGATTTTGTCAGCGATAGCGGATATCGCGCGCCTGCTAGTTGGAATAACGGCAGGCCTTCCAAAAACGAACTGGATTTTCCGGTTTCAGGAGTTTCGCTCGAAGATGCCAGAGCTTTTGCGGCTTGGCGCTCAAAACGCGACGGTGTTATTTACCGTCTGCCGACTGAAGCTGAGTGGGAGTATGCCGCTCGGAACGGCGCGGACGCGAACGTTTACCCTTGGGGCAACAATTTCGCCGAAAAACGTGCGGCAATCGGAAAAACTGCGATTATTAACGTTAGTTCAATCCCAGACGGAGCAAACAAATGGGGTGTGGTTGATTTGATTGGAAACGTTTGGGAATGGACTGAGACGCCGATTACGCCTTATCAAGGCAGCGAAGGGCAAGTCTTGGTAAAATCCGATTCGCCCGAATATATAATTCGCGGTGGGTCGGTCAGAAGCGATAAAAACATTAACTCAACTTTTCGGCAATGGGTTGACGCTTCGCGGCGTGACAAGCTTTTAGGTTTTCGCTTAGTAAGTAACACAAAATAATGAAAAAAGCTTTTGCTCTGATAGTTTTAGCTTGTAGTTTATTATTTTGCCAGTGCGGTCTTGGAAAGTATATTTCAATTGGACACGGGGTTGCTGTCGGCAAGTCAATGTCTCCAACAATTGAACAGGGTGATCATTTTGGTTACGGAATATTAAAATTGGGAGAAATGGAATTATTAGAAAGGTTCGACATTATTGTTTTCAAAGTTAATTCTGGGTACGACAAACAAATAAAAGAAGACACACAATTTGTTTTTCGGGTAATAGCTCTTGAAGGCGAAAAAGTAGAACTGCAGAACGGTAAAGTTTTTATTAACGACAAATTGCTTGAAGAACCTTTTGAAAAAGTCGAATCAAAAGATAATTTCGCTCCCGTAGTAGTTCCAAACGGTGAATATTTTGTTCTAGGCGACAACCGTCCGAACAGTTTTGACAGCAGGTTTTGGAAAAACAAGACTGTAAAAAGATCTGATGTATTAGGTACAGCAAGTAATATTATTCGTAAAGAAGATTACGAAAAAGGTAAACGTTGGTAGTTTATGGAAATCAAAGCAATTGGATGTGAGCCGTTACAACTCAAGCGAGTTCACTTAGAAAACTCACACACGCTCAAAGTTTATCAAGATAACGGCGGCTACGAATCGCTCAAAAAAGCTTTGGCGATGACGGCGGACGATATTATTGGCGAAGTCAAAAAGTCGGCGTTGCGCGGGCGCGGCGGCGCTGGATTTCCGACCGGTATGAAGTGGTCGTTTGTTCCAAAAAACTCGCCAAAGCAGAAATATATTGTGTGTAACGCCGACGAATCGGAGCCGGGAACTTTTAAAGATCGCTATTTGATGGAGCGCGACCCGCACGCGCTGA
>JBDTZD010000179.1:0-3045 GCA_040005335.1 Pyrinomonadaceae bacterium
GGTGGCTCCCGTGGCGCTTGAATAAACTATTCGCCAATTGGGATTTGATTTCTCGCCCGTCTGTAAATCGACGACCGTCTCGCCGCGTTGCGATGCCTTTTGCATTCCGCTCGAAACGGCGTTTTTGGCAAGATGTCCTTCATCAAAAAGAATCACGCCATCCTCTCCGAGCCATTCGCGGATTTGATCAAGTCTGGTTGAGCCGTCTTTAGCCTTTCCAATGAGAGTCGAATACGACGCAAACAGCACGGCATCGCCAACGGATTCGTCGAGTTTTGAATTCGGAGCAAATTTATCGAGTGAAGCAAGTTTGAGTTCCCGCGCACCCAAATCGCGCAAATCACGCTCTGTGGATGGAACCAGATCATAGTTTATCGAAAGCCACAAAACGCGTCGTCTATCTTGATTCCAATTATCGAGCGCGATACCTGATAATTCTCTGCCTTTTCCGACCCCGGTTCCGTCGCCGATAAAAAATCCGGCGCGTGCTCCGTCGGGCAATCGTTGCTCGTGTCGCTGCCCAGCATAAACGACTGCTTCGTATTGCAGAGCTGAAAGTTTTCCGTCGTTAATAATGCGCGGATCAATCTGCGGCGTATATGTAATATCGGGCGGTTCCACGCTTGCCATTGAACTCGACTCAACAATATCGCCGGGATGAATCCTTCCGCCGACAAGTTTTGCGGGCTTGTAAGCGACCGCGCCCGTTGCCACCTGTTCGCGTTTTTCCGTGTTTTTGGCGAAGCTGACAGTTGATTGGATTATAGAGACCGGATCGGCAAGTTTACTTTCTGTGTTTTCTACGCTTCCGCTAACTGTTCCGTTTCCACTTGGATCGGATATAACAGGCTCGCTGCGGCCGTCACGAGTTCCAATTCCTGCGTGAGCGTCAACCGGTGATACTCCTTGTGGTTCAATAACTCCCACGGCAATTCCGGATTCCGTTGCTTGAGCTTGGTCAAAGCCTTTTGCGGATTCATCTGCGCGAAAAGGTGGGTCAAATAATATTGGTCTCTGCTCGTGATGCCAATTATTTGCAGTTCGCAGATCGCGTAATTCGGATGCTGCTCCGCGGTCTCCGCCATCACTTCGCAGATTGCCTGCCACTGCAATTTCGCCGTTTCCGGTATCGATTCTGCGTTTGTCTGAGTTTGTATTATGTTCATTTTTTTGCTCCTTGTTTTGGTTTTGATTGCTTTCAGACTGGGGAGCAATTTCCGCAAGCTCCCCGTCGCTTACCCGTTGAATCGGAATTTCACTTTTCTGTTCTTCAACTTGAAGCCATTTATTTTGCACGGCAAGTCTTTCTGCGCCAATCGGCAAAATGTCGGCTAAGACTGCTTCCAGATTGTCTCTTTGCCCCAGTGCTGCAATGTTTTTTACTTGCTCATTGAGGCTCTCGCCGGGTGTCGGTCCGGTTTTATCAATAACTAGCAGATTGTTGCCAAAAGTTGTGCCGTATTTGCCGTATTCCTCACCCGGAATTCCAATGTTGGCGCGGACGTTGTATTTGCTCATCACATCCTTCCACCATCCCGAAAACGCTGGTTTTCCGATATCCATTCCTTCGCCGACAATAGCAACAAGTCTGCCGCCCGTTTCTAATCTGGCTAAAGCGTCAGTAACGTGCTCAGCCCCATATTTGGTTTGATTGTTTTCGGTTCTGCCGCCGGTAGCTGAAAACGGTGGATTCATCAAAATGATTGTCGGTTTGATCTCTGGCGGCAAGGTATCATTTAAGAATTGCGCATCTGCCTGCGTTACTTCACCGAAGCCCAGCATCAAAAGCGTCCCCTTGCGCCGCAAGGAAATTTCATTAACTTTGGTGTCAATTTCCAACCCTTTTGACCAGAGGGCTAACCCGCCCGTGCCGGCTGACGGTTCAAGCAAAATATCCCCCTTTCTCGCGCCGGTTGCCAAAAACGCGACGAATGATTGAGTCGGCGGCGTGGAAAACTGCTGAAATTTGATTTGCTCATCCGTTCTGTGGGATTGACGGGGTAGTTTTTGCAGCAGTCCGCGCAGTTCCGTCAATGATTCGTGCGGATTGTTCGCCACCAGCCGCTTAGCATTTTCGAGCAAATAGCTGTTGACGCCTAGCTCCAGCGCGTCGTAAGCGTCTTTTGAGCTAAAAGTACCTGCTGCGATTGTCCCGCTAAAATGTTCTTCGGCAAGAGTATTAAAGTGGCGGTTGTCGCCGATGGAGAGGCCGTCATTTAACTTCGTTCTGACCGCTTCGGCAAGTTTTTGCGTGCCGCTAATTACTCCAGCCGGTTCTTCCTTAAGACTGTTATCGTCATATTGCACGACGATCTGCGCGGTGGCTTTGTGGGTGATTTCGCTCGATTTCTGATTGTCGGAAGTCTGCTCCGGCAAATTTAATACAGCTTCTCCTTTTGTTAGCGTTTCGGTTTGCTCTTTATCTAATGGGTCCGGCTCAACAATTTCTTTTGCCTGAACAAACTGCAATGAAAATTCTTTGATCGCTTCCGGGTTTTCAAGTTCGGGATGTGACTCACGCGCCATAAACTGCCGCAAATTGCTTGTCGCCGAATCTATGTTCTCCGGTTCAATCGTTTCCGCGGCGGAATAATCGAATTTCTCCAATTGATTCAAATAAGCAGCGGCCTGGCGGCGTAATGCTGTTTGTTCGGCATAATAAATAGCGCGACTGTTTTTGCTTTGTGCGGCTAGCTCGTCTATCGTGATGGGGCGCGGCAGATAAGTAATCGAGGTTTTTGACTCTCGAACCGTCAGAGAAACTGGCTCGTCCGTAGAGTTTGGGAAATTCACACTATCTTCCAGGTTTTCCATCTTTGGCACAAGCAACTGCTCGCTCGCGGCAAACTCGGATGCCTCATCAATCTCGTCTGGCACGACGGAACTGAGCGTGATCGCCGCACTATTTTCAGCCTGTATATGACTGTGTTTGTCCCGGGTAACGTGAAGAGTCGAGGCAAGCCTTGGATCAAACGCACTGACTTCAATTTCTTCGACGGCGCGGCGTTGCGCTCTATCAACGTAGTAATCATTCATGCTTGCCAC
>JBDTZD010000177.1:0-10232 GCA_040005335.1 Pyrinomonadaceae bacterium
GATTAAATTTGAATTCGTCGGGAGTTATACCGCCAACTAATAATGAAGGCAAGAGAGAGTAAAAGCTAATGAATTGTGCATATCATTCACAAAATCTTGCCGTCGTTCAATGTAATAATTGTGGACGTTTTCTTTGTCCAACTTGCGATCATCGCATCAAAGGGTTTCCTTATTGCCAAGAATGTATAGTTGCCGGAATTGATTTATTACGACATCATCGCGTTTTGGCTCCGAATCAGATTGCTGGAGCGCGGAAAGGATCGCCATTTCTAGCGGCTATATTGTCTCTGATTTGCCCTGGACTGGGAGCCGCTTACAATGGACAGAATTCTAAAGCGCTAGTTCATTTCGGCGTTTTTGTCGGCTTATTCCAGATGGGAATTTTGACGAACGGAGTGCCGCTTTTCGTTCTTGGATTTTTGGGGATGTGGCTTTTCGCGGCGGTTGACGCCTTTCGCACCGCACGGGCGATTAAATCAGGTTTTGCTCCGCAAACAGATGATGTTTTGACCCGCCAGCTATCAGGAAATCCCTTAGTTTGGGCGATTTCGTTAATTGCTTTGGGAGCGTTGTTTTTTATTCATACAACTTTTGGAATTCGGTTGCCGATTCGCGAACTTTTGCCGATCTTGCTGGTAGGTCTCGGAGTATATTGGTTAATCAATTATGTTCAGCGGAGGCGCAACCTAGCAATTGCGCCTCAAGCTTCTTCCTATCAGGTAGGTTTGCCGTCAGCCGATGAGACCTCTTACAATTCGGTTAATGTGACACAATTCCGTTCTAATAAATATTAGATTAACGATCGGGATTGCTGGTGCCATACTTTTTAGCTCGAAATGTTGCTAAAAAGATTAAAAAATGAGAAAAAAGAATTGGATTAATTTTAGTAACGAGGAGAAATAGTTATGCCCGTTTGGTTAAGCATTACAGGAAAATGGGGCGGCATCATTACGATTATCGCTTTGGTCATTACTTTGCTCCGGCAAGTCATTGAACTCATCGGATTTTTGATGTTCGCAATCAAAATAATTTTATTTTTAGGATTTATCGGTTTAATTATTTCAATTGGCTTTCTAGCAATTCGCACTTGGCAGCAACGCCGCCGCGAAGTGTAATATTAACAATGAGTTAAAACGAAAGAGGCTTTTGGCGGTTGCCAAAAGCCTCTTTCTCCGCTATTCTTCAACAGTCTTGTCAAATTTTTCTGACACCAGCGTTTAACAATTATTAATCGCCAAAAAAGCGTCGGGTAATTTAATCTACAAATTGAGTTACCCTAAACTTTCATGGATTCGCGTTCAGTCGCCTCTTCCGGTTGGCTGTACCTTATACGTGATTCCGCTTGTTTGTTTCAAAGCAACAAGCAAAAATCTACGCCAAAGGAGCTAATTTAGATGAAGCAGAAGGACGACCGCAATTATACTTTTGTAGTCAGCCGCTCAAATCGTAATTTAATTCGCGTCCGTCGGATTGGAGTTACCAAGCGTTTAACGCATATCAGCGTTGGATTAGTGATTTTCACTGGCGGAGTTTTCTCTTATAATTTTATTCAAAAAAATATCAGACCACAGATTGCTCAGGCATACAATCAAAAAGCGAATGCGCAATTTTTGTTAGCTATTCCACAAAATCGAATTTTCGGCGAAGGCGGACCCGAAATGACGGAACTGCCCGCTCCAAATAACGAACTTGATACAAAGATTCGCAACCTTGAACAATCATTCCGCGATAGCGAACATACGCCTTCAATCTACCCTCTAATCGGCAAAATAAATGATGATTTTGGTTCGAGGCGCAATCCATTTGGGGGTTCTGCGAGCGAATTTCATCCAGGTTTGGATATTGATGGTGAAAAGGGTGATGTGGTAATTGCGCCTGCAAACGGCGTTGTTCTCAAAACAGGTTGGACTGGTGGTTACGGCAACATGATTGAGATTGATCACGGTAAAGGCTTGACGACACGTTACGGTCATCTTTCGCAAATTGATGTCGAAGCCGGAGAGGAAATTGAGCGAGGTCAGGAAATTGGCAAAGTCGGTTCGACGGGGCGTTCAACCGGACCGCATTTGCATTATGAAGTGCGAATAGACGGTGAAGCCGTTAGCCCACATTCCTTTCTGCCAGCGGGTAATTCACCGGTTGTCCAACCGCAGTAATTATTACTTTAATTTACAATCAAAAACAGCAAGTCACTTGACTTGCTGTTTTTTGTGTTTAGTGAATTCCAGCAGAATGTACAAAATTTTCAATCAAATGTAACATCTAAGGATTCGTGCGACAGATAGTTTTTCTAAATTAAAAAGTAAAGGAAAATACCTAAAAGCGATGAGTTTGAGGAATAAAAGGGTTTTGACTTCTAAAATAATGGCGGGTGTTTTATCCGCACTAATTTTTACTGCAGCGATGCCGATTTCTTTCGTCAGGGCAGAAGAAGGAATGTTTATGATGGATAAGCTGGCAAGTCTGCCGCTGGCTCAGAAAGGTTTACAGATCAGCCCGACCGAAATTTACAATCCGGCGGGCGGCGGTTTATCTGAAGCCGTTCCACGTCTTTCAATTGGTTGTTCATCCGAATTTGTCTCGCCTGACGGGTTGATTTTGACTAACCATCACTGCGGCTTCGACGGATTGGTGGCGGCTTCTACTCCTGAAAAAAACTACGGCGTTGAGGGTTACAAAGCCAATAATCGGTCGGAAGAATTGCCCGCTAAAGATTACAGCATCAGCATTACTCTCAAAGAAGAAGATGTTACCGCGCAATTCTTAAATGGAATTGATGTTAAGGATGCAACTGCAGTTAATGACCGTATTAGCGAACTGCAAAAAGCCGAACAAGCAAAACTCCCCGAAGGTCAAACCGTCCAGATTCAAGCGCTCAGCAACGGTTTGTTTTATTATAAATTTACGTATCAAACGATTAAGGACATTCGCATCGTTTATGCTCCGCCATACAGCATCGGTCAATTTGGCGGCGACCCAGACAACTTTGAGTGGACGCGACATGGGGGCGACTTCACTTTTTTGCGAGCCTATGTTGGCAAAGACGGCAAAGCTGCTTTATATTCCAAAGATAATGTGCCGTACAAACCTAAAAAATATTTGACAGTTTCAACCGATGGTCTTAAAGAAAACGATTTTACGATGATTATCGGTTATCCGGGCGGGACGACCAGGTATCGTGAAAGTTTTTCAGTTGCTTATAATCAGGATGTGCAACTCCCCTTTACCGTTGATTTTCTGCGGGCGCGAGCCGAATCGCTTGAATTAGTCGGTCGTACTGATCCATCTAAAAAAATCGCTTTGCAAAGTGATATATTTAGTTTATATAACTCGATTAAAGCATACGAAGGCGGCGTTCTGGCGATGAAACGCGCCAACATTGTGCGCCTCAAGCAAGAGCAGGAAGCAAAATTTCAAGCTTGGATTGCTCAGGATGCTTCGCGTACGAAATACGGCGAGGCGTTAAGCGCTCTCAAAAACGTTTACGCAGGTTATAGCAAAACCGCCCAGCAAGACTCGGTTCTGCGCGGAATGCTGCAGATTGATCCAATCGGGTTTTTGTTTGGAGCAGTGAGCGGGCAGGGTGATAAAAATGTTTTGAAAGGAGCAATTCCAGAAGTTTTGAAAAGCGAACCAGTTGCCAATCGCGAGAATTTCAAATTCCTGTTGCGCAAAGCTGCTGTGCTTCCAGCTGATCAAAAAATTGCTGCGATTGAAAAGCGTTTCGGAAGTTTACAAGGCGAAGCCCGCATCCGCGCCGAAGATGAATTTGCCAGCAAAGCATTTGAAGGCGAATCTTTAACCACCGAAAAAGGTTTGAACGCCTTGCTCGCAATGTCCACCGAACAATTGCGTTCGTCAAGCGATCCGCTTTTAAGTTTGCTCTCTGAACTTGGACCTGGTATCGCTGCAGCTTTTGGCAGACAGCAACAGCTAGGAGCGACGGTTAATCAATACCGCCTTGCATACATTCAAGTAATGATTGCAATGAATGGGACGACACCGTACCCGGACGCTAATTTTACGCAACGTTTTACCTATGGCGCTGTCAAAGGGTACATCCCGCGCGAAGCGGTTAGTTATACTCCTTTTACAACTCTTGACGGAGTGTTTGAAAAAGACACGGGGCGCGAGCCATTTGATTCTCCGGCAAAACTGCGAGATCTTTGGCAACGCAAAGATTTTGGCTCGTACAATGTTAACGGGAGTGTGCCGGTTGATTTCTTGTCAACAGACGATATTATCGGCGGTAATTCCGGTAGTCCTGTGATGAATGCTCGCGGCGAACTGGTTGGAATTGCTTTTGACGGAAATTATGAGGGGCTGGGCAACGATTTTTTCTTTAATCCATCGCTTGGCAGAACAATTTCAGTTGATATTCGCTACGTTTTATTTGTAACGGACAAGTTTGGTGAAGCTGGCTGGATCTTGAAAGAGATGAGTATTAAAGGCAGGGCAAACTCTGCGACTGCCAAGAGCTAAAAATACTGTTTTCAACGGAATGAGCGGGCGCGGCGGCACAGTCGTCGCCCGTTTTTATTTTCCGGGTGGTTTGCCGTCAGGATAAATAAATGTGTGAAAACATGCGTTGACGTTAAATTCAATTAGTGCGTCGAGAATCCCTCGCTCCTCCATTTCAGCAAGTTTTTTCATCACGAAATTTTGTTCTTCGACCGACATGTGTTTACGTCCGAGGTCAAATGCGCAACCGGAAGTGTGCGGCGGCAAACTGCCAGCTCCTTTGACTTTAAACGAATTAGGATTGGTTTTATTAAGCGCAATTTGATAATCCATCGAACGGGTGAGAGATGTTACGCGCAGCGGGCGATTAAACTGTTTCAAGTAAGCATCGCCTAGCTCTTTTAAAATCGGCAAAGCGCGTGGATGAAACATTCTGAGCAGTCGAATTCGCATTTGTTTGCGATCACGTCCATTGTTCAAATCATATTTCTGACCCGCAAAGTTTTCGGCTAGCTTTTTGAGAGCTTCAAATTTCGGTGAATTGGGCGCGATTTGCGTATTGCCGGTGTCAAAATTAAAAGCAGTAAACTCGTCTTCGCTGGCGCTGCTCCCGACTTCAAGATAAAAACTAGTCGTCGCCATCGGCAATTCAATCAGCTCTTTATTTAAACGTTTTTGAGCCAGATCACCAAAATCCATTGGCTGTTGGTAATGCAAGACGTTAATCAATTCGGCAAGTTTTTGTTTTTGCTTGATCACGCCATCGCCGCGCAATTCGGGCGGAACATTTAACCCGGGAGGGGAAATACCGGTTGCCCCGCTGCTCCTGGCAGCGAGAGCCTTTGCCTTTTGCTCTTCCCAAAAAGCCCTTGTCACATTTAAACTGATTGATTCGTTTGGATCGCTCGGGTTAGTTGTTTCCTTGACAGTTGATTTAACATCGTCAATATTTTCGGCGTTCATGTCTTCCTGTACTTCAAACGCTTCAAAAATTTCATCTAAATCATCAGGGTCGCCTTTGAGCGGGTCAACCACGGCAATCGGAATATCCGATGATTGAGGTTGCGGAGATTTTTGACCCTTGGTGTTTTTATTATCTTCAAAAGATCTTGCAACAAATATTCCTCCAATAGCCAGCAGCAAAATTGCAAGAATTGCTGTGCCTGCAATAATTAAAACCGGAGGTGTTTTGGGTTTTTGCTTTCGAATTTCGCCTTTCGGCTTGTTTGCTTTGGGAATCTTCGTTTCAGCTTGGCTGGAAACTTTTGACCGAGAGTTTTGGACTTCAACAACAATTCGCGTGCTGTTGCCAAGCCAAATTTCGGTTCCGTTATTAAGCCGAATACCATTTGGGGATACTTGTTCGCCATTGACAAACGTTCCATTCATTGAATCATCGTCAAAAACCCAAATCTCATCGCCATCAACGCCGTGGCGCTCAAAAGTCGCATGAAGCCGTGACAAACTCGCATCGTCTAAAACCAAATCGGCAATATTTGTTCGTCCAACGCTCAATTTTTCAACGAGTGTTGCCGAGAATTTACTCTGCGGTGTTTGAATTGAAAGATTTACTTCGAACATTTGTAAATTTAGAAAAAGGCTCAAGACAAATACGCCTTGAGCCTTTTATTTTTGCCATTTTCAAGTTCAACTTGCAACTACGGTTTAGCGGTCGCTTTAGCAAAATCGCCAGCTTTGATAATGGTAATTTTGTCTGGTGTCACGTATTTGCGCATTGCGGTGTTAATTTGTTCGGGCGTCAAGGCTGCGACTTTTTTCTCAAGCTCAATGTCCCAAGCCAGAGTTCTGTTCAAATATAAATAGTTGTTTAAAGTTCCAGCCAATTCGCGGTCTTGCGCCCGCGAGACCTGACGAGATTGCAGCCAGCCCGATTTCGCTGTGGCAATTTCATCTGCCGTAAATCCATCTGCCAAAACTCTGGCAATTTCCTCTTTAAAGCCGGTTTCGACTTTACCGACATTTTGCGGAGCGTAAATCGCAAAAGCCAGAAACGCGCCGCTTTCATCAATAGCGTTTGCCTGGAGCTGCGAGCCCCCACCATAACTTACGCCGTCCTTCTGTCGCCAGCGCGAAAGCAGGCGCGAATTTAGAAATCCGCCGCCCATCATATAATTCCCTAAAATGAGCGCCGGGTAATCGGGATTATCGTCGCGCACCTTTAAATTCAGACGCGCGATGAAAAAAGCGTTCGCTTTATCGGGTGTTTCAAGCGATTTATTGACCGCCGTGATGTCGCGGTATTCGTTTTTAAGACGGGTGAATGGACGCGGGCTTTTCCAATTCCCAAAAACTTGTTTTGTGACAGCAGTAATTGCCGGTTCGTCAAAATCACCAATGACTGTCATTTGCCCGTTCGAGGCTCCGTAAAAATCCTTGTAAAAGGTTTTTACTTCGTCGAGCGTGACGCCGTTGACATCGGCAATTTGCTCCTCAAGCGTTGGCGAATGCAGCGGATGACCTTTGGGATAAATGTTGAAAATTTGTAAGACTTCGTTGACGGCGATAAACGTCGGCTCGCTCTTTTGGCTTTCAATTCCGGTTAACTGCTCTTTCCTGAGCGTTTCAAACTCACTGGCGGGGAATGCAGGTTCGCGCAGCATTTCGCCGACCAGCCGCAGAACTTCGGGAAAATTCTGTTTGGTAGTTTCAATCGAAACACGGGCAGAATTAGCATCACTCGAAACGCTGACCTGAGCTTTGAGACGGTCGAATTCATCGTTGAGTTGTTGACGCGTATGCTTGGTTGTGCCGCGTCGCAGCATCGCCCCGACAAACGAAGCCGCTCGGACGCGATTCGTTAAACTTTTTTCATCACCAAAATCGAGTTTAATATTAGCGAAGACCGTTTCGCCGCGATTTTTCTTCGGCAAAAATGCCACTTTCAAATTGCCGATGTCCAAGCGTTTGAGGCGGGCTTCGATGTTCGTTGGACTTGGATCAAAGGCTTCGCCGACGGCAAGAGCTGCATCGCCTTTGTAATCTTTGAACATTGCCGCAAGTTCATCTTCTTTGACAAAAGGAACTTCCGCGCGGTCAGGTTTGTCGGTCGGAACAAAATAACCGAGCGTCCGGTTTGATTGCTTAAAGTAATTTTGGGCTACGCGAGCCACGTCTTCGGGAGTTACTTTACGAAGTCGGTCACGGCCGAGGAAAAATAAACGCCAATCACCCTGCGAAATATATTCGCTCAAAGCTAGACCGACGCGATCTGAAGCGTTGAGCGTCAAATCAATAAATTTGAGCATTTGCGTTTTGGCGCGTTCGACTTCTTCTTTGGTCGGCGGAGTGGCGGTGAAATTTTCTACCGTCACGAGCATCGCGTCGCGGGCAGCGTCCAATGAATCTTCCTTGCGTACTTCGGCGACGAAACCGCCGATGCCAGGTTCTTTGAGTTGATAATTTGTGCCGTAAACCGAAGAAGCTTTTTTCGATTCAACCAGCGCTTTGTACAATCTGCCTGAAGGTGTATCGCCCAAAATTTGAAATGCCACGTCAAGGGCAGCAAAATCCGGGTGCGAACCGGGCGGGATATGATAACCGGTCATTACGACTTGTGTATCTCCGGTGCGCCGAACGGTTACTTGACGTTCGCCGTCTTGGGTTGGCTCAATTGTGTAAAATTTGGGCAGCGTCCTAGTTGGTTTTGGAACCGCACTAAAATATTTGCTAATTAAACCAAGAGTTTTGGCATCGTCAAATTTTCCCGCGACGAGCAAAACGGCATTGTCCGGTTGGTAATAAGTGCGGTAAAAAGCCTGGAGCCGCTCAATCGGAACGTTTTCAATATCCGAACGCGCTCCAATAGTAGTGTTGCCGTAATTATGCCATTGATACGATGCCGCTAAAACTTTTTCCTCCAAAACTCCCGTCGGATTGTTTTCGCCCGATTCAAATTCGTTGCGGACAACTGAAAACTCCGAATCTAAATCTTTTTTCGCAACATAAGAATTGACCATTCGGTCGGCTTCGAGATCCAAAGCCCAATTTAAATTCTCGTCTGTTGACGCGAAAGTCTCAAAATAATTGGTGCGGTCAAACCACGTCGAACCGTTTGGACGCGCTCCGTGCGAGGTTAATTCCTGCGGAATGTTTGTATGTTTCGGCGAGCCTTTGAAAAGCATATGTTCGAGCAGGTGCGCCATACCCGTTTCGCCATAATTTTCGTGCCGCGAGCCAACTAGATAGGTCACATTAACAGTAATAGTCTGTTTGGTTTGGTCTGGAAAGAGCAGTACCCGTAAACCATTTGGCATCCGATATTCTGTAATGCCTTCGACCGCCGTGACCTTTTCCACGCCACTTGGCAGTTGCTGTGCAAAAACGCCAAACATTGGCGCAGAAAGTAATAAAAACAAAGCCGACATCAACAATGCGGCTTCGACTCGACGTTGTGATTTCATAATCTTCTCCGGAAAATTCGGTTTATTTGGATCAGTGTGTTTAAAAATTAAAGTTTACAAAGTTTAGAAGAATTAGCTGAAAAATAAAAGGGCATGGAGTAATCTTGCCCTTTATCCATCAGTAAAATTTTTAATTAGCAGCAATTTTGATGGAAACATTCTGCGTGTCAGATTCGGTTTGTTGTCTTGCATGATACGACGAGCGCGTCAAGGGCGAAGATTCGACGTGTTTAAAACCCATTTCTAAGCCAATGCGTTTCCATTCGGCAAATTCTGCTGGCGTCACATATCGTTCGACCGGCAGCCGCTTTTCATACGGCTGTAAATATTGCCCGATCGTCATAATGTCGCAGGATACGGAGCGCAAATCTTTCATGAGTTCGACCACTTCTTCAAACGTTTCGCCAAGACCAGCCATAATTCCGCTTTTGGTTCGCATTCGTGGAAATTGAGTATCACGATAATGTGCGGCGCGTTCCAACAATTCGAGCGTTTGCGTATATTTTGCATCGGGGCGGACGCGGCGATAAAGTCTGGCAATTGTTTCAGTGTTGTGATTTAAAACTTCTGGGCGTGCCGCCAACACTGTGTTAAGCGCCTCTTCGTTGCCCTGAAAATCAGGAATCAAAACTTCGACTTTGCACGTCGGATTCATTTCGTGAACTTTACGAATGGTTTCGGCCCAGTGCGTCGCGCCGCCGTCCGGCAGATCGTCTCGGTTAACCGATGTTATGACCGCATGTGCAAGGTTTAAATGCCCGACCGCTTCGGCGACGTGCGCAGGTTCGAGCGGGTCTAAATCCATCGGTTTGCCTTTATTAACCGCGCAAAAACCGCAGTGCCGGGTACAAGTGTCGCCGCCGAGCATAAACGTCGCCGTTTTGTCAGTCCAGCATTCAAAAATATTCGGACATCTAGCTTCTTGGCAAACAGTGTGTAGCTTTAAGCCTTCGATGAGCTTAAAAACTTCGTTTTGATTGGTCGGATCGCCAATTTTGATTTTGAGCCAATCGGGTTTCGGAAGACGCGGCTTCTTTTTGCTGGCAACAAATTTTTGGATTAAAACTGTTTCTTCTGTCATATTGTTGTAGCTCATTTTACCACTCCAAGGCTAAATGCTAAACAAGATGTAAAAGGCTCACAAACTAAGTGAGCCTCTAATTTTAAAACACCATTATTTAAGTTGATTAAGCAAGTAAAGCTCTTACTTTGCAGTTTGAAAAGAGTTGATACGGTCACCAACGGCTTCCCAATTTACAACATCCCACCAGGCTTTGAGATAATCCGGGCGTTTGTTTTGATATTTCAAATAGTATGCATGTTCCCAAACATCGTTGCCAAAAACAACTT
>JBDTZD010000230.1:0-3041 GCA_040005335.1 Pyrinomonadaceae bacterium
CTTCTGCGGCTTCAATCGCGCGTCGCAGCGCCGCTAATTTGTTGCGCACTTCTGCCGTTTCAGTTTCCGGTACGGAATCGGCGACGATGCCTGCTCCGGCTTGAAAAACTAGTTTGCGATTTTTTGCCAGAAACGAGCGAATCATAATTGCCTGCGTACAACTTCCATCAAGCCCGAAAAAGCCGACGCTGCCGCCGTAAAATGAACGCGCCGACGGTTCTATTTTGTTCAAAATCTGCATTGCGCGGTACTTTGGCGCGCCGCTCAGCGTTCCCGCCGGAAATGTGTCGGCTAAAACCCGAAAAGCGTTTATTCTGTCGTTTAACTTGCCGGTCACTTTGGAAACCAGATGAATAACATGCGAATAAAGCTCGGTTTGTTTAAATTTTTCAACGTGAATCTGGCGACAATGCCGACCTAAATCGTTTCTTGCCAAATCTACCAGCATCGTGTGCTCTGCAGTTTCTTTGGCGTCGTTTTGCAGATTCGAGGCAAATTGCCGGTCTTCGGCTTCGTCAACGCCGCGCGGGTAAGTTCCGGCAATCGGATGCAATGTTGCTACATTGTTTTTGACGATTAATTGTGCTTCCGGCGAAGAACCAAAAAGAGAAAACGCGCCGTAATCGTAGAAAAACAGAAACGGCGAAGGATTGATACGACGCAGGGCGCGGTAAACTTGGAATTCGTCTCCCGAATAATTTTGGACAAATTTGCGCGAAGGGACGATTTGGAAAACATCGCCGCGTTGAATATGATGCTGACAAATTTTAACTTTTTCGGCAAAATCCGCATCGCTCATTTCTGATAATTCGCTGCCGTTTGACTTAAATGGAAACTCAATGGCTCTCCGCATTGTGATTTTTGTTAACAATTCATTGAGGTTCAGCGCAGTTTGATCAGAGTCATGAAGCTGAACTGCCGTTAGAGTGTGCCGGTAATGATCAAATCGTAAAACATATCGATAAAGCGCAAACTGCAAGGCTGGAATTGATTCTCCGACGGGCGGCGCTTTAAAAAAAGTGATGTCTTCGAGAAACGGAATCGCGCTAAAACCAACGTACCCGAACAGCCCGGTCAAATCTTGGGTTGATGAACGATTTTCAATTTCAATATTATTTTGAAATTCGTTAAAAGCTGTGGTCAGATTCTCCGGCGTATTTAATTTAGTTTCTGCGATTTTCCGCCCTTTTTGCTCGATAACAGCCGCGCCGTTTTTGATTGAAAATCGGGCAATCGGGTCAGCGCAAATATACGACGCGGCAGTTTCCAGAGAACGCGCTTCGACGCATTCAAGCAGCAACGTTTCAGGAAATATCTGCCGCAGATTGGCATAGAGACCGACCGGCGTTTTGTCGTCGGCATTAATTTGAAGTACTTCGGCTGAATAAGAAAAATTGGACATAAAATCTTGTGTGACATTTTTAAAATCACATTTCGCAATCGTGTAATACATCAAAGAGAGCAAACTGAAGTTTGTACTCTAAACAAAAAATAAACGGATTATCGGGTGAAAGAAAAAACTAATTATTGGGCGAGGCAGGCCCACCAATGCCCATATTGCCACGCTTGAAGAGCGGTATAATTCGAAAAGTTGTGGATCTGAAGCTTGGGGATCATAAACTGTTTGAAAATTTTAAACTTTCAAACGACATTTTGGCAAGCGCGTAAATGCGCGGAACAGGCTTGACCTCGAATAACCGAGAACTACAAAATAAAGAGATGAGCGCGAAACTCAGGATTGCAATCCAAAAATCTGGGCGTTTGAGCGAAGACTCGGCTTTACTGCTCAAAGAATGTGGCGTCCGTTTTAATCACAGTCTAGGCAAACTGAAAACCGAAAGCGAAAATTTTCCGCTCGAAATATTCTTTTTGCGTGACGATGATATTCCCGAATATGTCGCTGACGCCGTAGCAGACATTGGAATTGTCGGCGAAAATGTTTTGCTTGAAGCTGGAAAACGTGTCCAGGTGGTTGAAAAACTAGGGTTTGGCAAATGTCGTTTATCCCTCGCGGTTCCGAGAAATTTTGAATATAACTCACCCAAAAATCTGGATGGGCAACGCATCGCAACTAGTTATCCGAATATTTTGAGAAAATTTCTCAAACGTCAAAAAGTTACTGCCGAAATACATACAATCAGTGGTTCAGTAGAAATCGCGCCGGGTATCGGACTGGCAGATGCAATTTGCGATCTGGTCAGTTCGGGCAGCACTCTTTTCACCAATGGTCTGCGCGAAGTCGAAACCGTTTTGCAATCAGAAGCCGTTTTAATATCAAGAGAAAAATTGCCGGATGAGCGGCAAAAGTTGCTTGAAAGGCTTTTGTTTCGGATCAAAGCCGTTCGCGCTGCTAAAAGCAACAAATATATTTTGCTTAATGCTCCGAATAGTAAATTAGCGCAAGTAATTTCCCTTCTGCCCGGAATTAAAAGTCCCACAATCATGCCGCTTGCCGAAAAGGGGTGGAGTTCAATACATTCGGTTATCAATGAAAACGATTTCTGGGAAATCGTTGAAAGTCTCAAAAGAGCTGGTGCGGAAGGCATCTTGGTTTTACCGATTGAACAAATGGTAAAATAACGGAAAATTGAAAACGGATAACTGAAAATTACAATCGGTTTTCCATTTTCTGTTTTCCATTTTTAGTTTATGAGAGTGATTCGTTACCCGGAAAAATCCAGTTGGGCTGAAATTACGGCGCGACCCGTTTTTGAGACAAATAACCTCGAAACAATTGTCGGCGAGATTTTGCAAGATGTCTCGCAAAATGGCGATATTGCCGTCAGGCGTTATACAGAGAGATTTGATAACTCTGACGTTTTGGATTTTGCCGTTTCCGAAGCCGAGTTTAAAGCGGCGGAAATGCAAATTTCCAACGAATTAAAAGCCGCGATTCAACATGCCAAAGAGAATATTGAAAAGTTTCACCGGGCTCAGATTGAGCAGCCAGCGAAAATCGAAACCACGCCCGGCGTAATTTGCTGGCGCGAATCGAGAGCGATTGAAAAAGTCGGTCTATACGTTCCGGGCGGCACTGCGCC
>JBDTZD010000022.1:0-10154 GCA_040005335.1 Pyrinomonadaceae bacterium
AGACCATCGAAAAAGATTTCATGCTTCAGAAACTGAAGGGAGAAACTAAACTCTTAATGAAAAATAATTTGCTCTTTTGCGCCATTTTTATTGCTTCAGTCGTGACTACAGTTTCGGCGCAAAATTCTTCACTCCCGACTTTGACTAATTTTGAAACGGCAAAAAGTGTTAATGCTTATGTTCCGCCACCGCCGGAAGTTATTGTTAAAGCAGTGCCTGAAAAAGACAAGAAAAATCAAGCTGGGCAAAGCGGTTCCGCTAATTCAAATGTTAAATTAACAGCGATGAATCGCCGCGTTGTCGCGCCTTCAATGCTAATGTCAGCGGGGAAAACTTTGGGCAGCTTTTCAACCGGCGATGCTAAAGTTGACAGTTATATTTTGGATTCGACCGCGCGATACGGTGTTGACCCATTGTTGGTCTATGCAACAATGAGCCAGGAATCGAGCTTTAAACCACAAGCAATTTCGTACAAAGGCGCCCGCGGTTTAATGCAATTGATGCCTGCTACTGCGGCGCGTTTTGGCGTCAGTAATATTTTTGACCCAAGGCAAAATATCGAAGGCGGTGTCAAATATCTGCGCTTTTTGCTCGACACATTTAACGGGGATGTGCGGCTGGCACTCGCCGGTTATAACGCTGGCGAAGGCGCGGTGATGAAATACGGATATACAATTCCGCCTTATGCCGAAACGCAGAATTATGTCGCTCGAATTTCTGCGCGTTACGAAATGGTGCGAGATCCAAATTATGTTCGCAGCATTCTGCGCGTCAATTCCGCGCCGCCAACAGGAAAAAACGTCAAATCGGTCAAAGCTGTACCGCTGCCACCACCGCCGCCTATTTACACGGCGACGACGATTGTTACCAAACTGTCAAACAACAAGATTGTTCTGACAAATCAATAAATTTCGCTAACTTCTCTCCTCAAACTTAGTGGCAAGGCTTTTAAAAACCTTGCCACCTTTTTTTTTCTTCTCTAAATTAGTTATCATTGCCGATTATTAATATGTTGGTTAACATTTAAACGCGTTTTATGAAGAAATTTTTTGTGACGGGCGGCGCGGGATTTATCGGTTCGGCTTTTATTCATCTGGTGTTAAAAGAATTGAGCGACATTGAAATTATCAATTTCGACGCGTTGACGTATGCCGGAAATTTGGCAAATTTAGCAGGTTTGCCTGAAAATTCGGGTAAACGGCATACCTTCATCAAAGGCGATATTTGCGATAAAACTGCGGTTTTAGCAGCTTTGCCAAACGATTGTGATGCGGTTGTCAATTTTGCCGCCGAGTCGCATGTTGACCGGAGCATCGCTTCGGCAAGTGAATTTGTGCGGACAAATGTTTTGGGAACACAAATTTTGCTGGATGCGGCTCGGGCGAAAAACGTCAGACGTTTTCTGCAAATCTCAACCGACGAAGTAATGGGCAGTTTGCCTGAAACTGATGAGTTGAGTTTTTTTACTGAAACGTCCCCGCTCACTCCCAATTCCCCCTACGCTGCTTCAAAAGCTGCTGCCGAACATTTTGTGCGCGCCGCGCGCCACACCTTCGGGTTAGACACAATGATTACGCGCTGCGGCAACAACTACGGTCCGCGTCAGTTTCCGGAAAAGCTGATTCCTTTGATGATTGCTAACGCGCTTAATGATGAGCCTGTGCCTGTATATGGCGACGGCAAAAACGTCCGCGACTGGATTTTTGTTGACGACCACTGCCGGGCGGTGTTGGCAGTTTTGGAGCGAGGCAAACCGGGTGAGATTTACAATGTTGGAGCGCGTAATGAACAGTTTAATATTGATGTGGTTAAATCAATTTTGGACGCACTAGGCAAGCCAGATTCATTGATAAACTTTGTCACAGACAGGCTCGGACATGATCGCCGTTATGCGATTGATCCATCGAAAATCGAAATTGAATTAAATTGGAAGCCGCTTGAAACGTGGGAGAGCGGTTTGCAAAAAACTATTCAATGGTATCTGGATAATCAAACTTGGGTTGATCGAGTTAGAAGCGGCGATTACCGAGATTATTATCAACAGCAGTACGGCAGCAAAATCGGCACAAAAATCGTGAAAAGCAACGCATGAAAATTTTAATAACGGGTGCGGGAGGATTCGTCGCTGGCGCTACTATCAATTATTGCGAAAGTATTAATGACGAAGTTGTCGCTTTAACGCGAGTTGAACTAGATATTGCCAACCGAGAGGCTGTTTTGGCAATTCTCGCCAAAGAAAACCCCGATTCGGTAATTAACTGTGCGGCATGGACGGATGTTGACGGCTGCGAAAGCGACCGCGATAAAAATTATGCGGCAAATGCGTTTGGGGTAGAAAATCTTGCGCTCGGCTGCCGTCAAGTTAGGGCAAATTTTGTCACGATTTCGACCGATTATGTTTTTGACGGCGCCAAAGAGGGTTTTTACACGCAGCGCGACGACCCAAATCCGCTCAGCGAATATGGCAAAGCCAAGCTCAAGGGTGAACAACTGGCAAGGATGAGTTTAGCGCGGGCAATTGTCGTCCGGACTGGCTGGATTTTTGGAGCAAATGGCAGAAATTTCTTAAGCAAGGTGCCGCAGCTGGTGTTAGCGGGCAAAACCGTCAAAGCGATTAATGATGCGTATGGAACGCCAACTTTTGCGCCGGATTTAGCAAAGCGTCTGCGAGAACTCGCCGAACTAGATGTGCCAGGTATTTATCATGTTACTAACTCTGGCAACGGAACAACCTACGGGGACTTTGCGCGCAAAGTTGTGGATATAGCCGCGCCTTCAGTTGATCAAAACTTAATTGAAAATGTGTCGTTTACTGACTTAAAGCGCCCTGCACCGCGTCCGCAAAATTCCAAACTGCGATGTTTAATTTCTGAAAGATTCGGGCTCGAACCACTGCCCGATTGGAAAACGGCTTTGAGCAGCTACATCGCTCAAATTACAGCGGCATAGAATATCCAAAGCTTAATGTGAAAAGCCAAGCGATTTCCACTTGGCTTTTAGTTTAGGCTTGTTCTTCTCTTTCCACTTCGACATCTTCGAGACGGGGCGTTGTGGTATCGCTCTCGTCATTATAGTTATAATAGCTGTAACCGTATCCGTAATAGCCATAACCGTAATCAACCGAATTGCGTTTCAAACCGTTTAAGACTACGCCGTAAATTCTTGCGCCAATTCCGTTTAAGCGTTGTTTGAAGCGGCGAACGAGATGCAGAGATGATTTGCCAGCCATCGCCACAATGACAACCCCATCAACCAAGGTCGCCAAAATTGTCGCATCCGTAAATGAAATAGCGGGCGGCGAGTCAATCACGACGTGCTTAAAGTTTGACCTCAGAAAATCAACAAGGGTGCGCATTTCACTGCTTCCTAGCATTTCTGCTGGATTTGGGGGAATCGGCCCGCTCGTAATGACTTTTAAATTTGGAATTCGCTCGTGCGATTTAAGCAGCAGTTCGGCGTTGCGATCGCCTGACAGATAATTTGTCAGACCGTGCATGTTTTGCAGTTGAAAATGATGATGCAGGCGCGGGCGGCGCAAATCGCAATCTATGATGACAACGTCTGCGCCCGATTGCGCCAGAGTAATAGCCATATTGATAGCCGTCGTAGTTTTGCCTTCGGACGGTTGTGAAGATGTCACTAAAATCGTTTGCGGCGGTTTGCCGGCAGACGAAAAGAGGAGTGAAGTTCGCAAGTGGCGATACGCTTCAGCAATAGCTGAACGCGCATCATCCAGGGTTATCAAGGCGGTCGAGCCGACGGCTGATGCACCCGCCAATTTTTTCGGCGCGCCCGCTGAATCGGTGTTGTACGGGATGAGCGCCAGTGTCGGCAAGCCTAAATGTCGTCCGATATCGTCCGAGGATTTGATTGAATCGTCTAGGTAATCCAGCAAAAACGCCAAACCAATTCCAGAAGCCAGCGCAAGTAGCATTGCTACCAAGATATTGCGGTTACGAGTAGGTCCAACCACCGAAGGGCTTTTTGCCAAATCCGTAATCTTGATGTTGTCAGGACGGCTCGTGTTGACAATTATTTCAAGTTCTTTCTGTCTTTCCAAAGCGCCATCGAGCAATTTGCGATTGGTCGCAATTTCCTGCGTCAAGGTTGTCAGTTTAACCTCGGATTGTGCTTGTCCGTTTGACGTGCTGCGTTCGGCGAAATACTTTGAACGTAAATCCTCTTCCCGCTTAACAGCCGAATCGTAACGAGATTTGAGCATTCCCATCACCTCGGTCGTCGCATTTTTTGCCAATTGCTTGGAATCGGTTTCTATTTTAGCGGATACTTCGCGGCGCGTTTCTTCTTTGTTGGCTTCGAGAACTGCGATTTTTTTATCAATTTGAATGATAATCGGATTTTCATCCGTATATTTCACCGCTTTTTCGCTGCGCTCGGTTTGCAAATCGGCAATTTTCTTGTCAATTTCCTCAGTTCGTTTTTCCAATTCTGATTTGCGGACAAGCTGTTGCTGCCGAGCATCCTGAACTGGTTTGCTCTCATTTAACGCCTGGATTGAGTAAGGGTTGCCGGAAGCGACGGCTCGCACGGCAGCCTCATATTCGGAGCGAGTTTTGCGGAGTTCATCTTCTGCCGCCAGCCACTGGTTACTATAAGTTTGCAATCTGCTCGCATTAAGGGTTTCGCCGCCTTCGTTAAGCGGCAAACCACTTTTGTTGAGATAATCAACTCGTTGATTTTCAAGACTATTAATAGTTTGCTGCAAATCGGCGATGGTTTTAATATTGTTTTCGCTCGCCTGTTTGTCACTCTGCGTTTCGTCTTCAATGTTTTTCGCTTTAAAAACCCGAGCGACGGCGTTTGGAATACTGACTGCCAAATCTTTGTTTGTGTGTTGATATTTGAGCGTCACTAGAAAAGATCTATCATCGGGCTCAACGCTCAAACCCCCTACCAACGCTCTCGAATAGGCGTCAACAATTTTTTCTTCTTCCGGCGAGAGCGCAGTGGTTTTGTTCATTACCGAATTGATTGACTCATCAGTCAAAACCGGCAGAGTTTGCAATTTATTATCATTATCCGGCTGTTTTGCGCCCAACGCGCTGCCGATTCTACCAAACAAACCCGGCCCCATCGCTTCGTCGAGCAAGTTCGGGTTACGCTGAAGACCAAGCGAAATGACCACATCTCTCATTAATTCAGGACTTTGGATAAGTTGAAACTGCGTGTTGCGATACTGGACGTCAGAGCCACCCAAATTAATATTAATGGCATCTCTGGTTTGTTTCGGATGCGGCGGAGCAATCGAGATTTGCGTTTGGGCTGCGTACTGCGAGGGGAGACGATACATGTAAATCGCTATGATGACGGTCGGCACAAGCACAATCGCCATAATCATCCATTTGCGTTTCAGAACAACCGAGAGATATTCACGAAACGAACGCTTTTCAGCAAATGGGTCATTGTCATAAACCGGCGCATAAGCCGCCGGGATATCAGCCGTATTATATTTCTGCAATTCGGTTGGCAGAGGCAGCAACCGTTCATCTTTTGCCATAAATATTATTAACCTAGCTCAAAACTAAACTTTCTCGAAAGCAGGCAGATTGTTAACAAATTGTGTTTTACCGTTCGGGAGTGAAACGGAGTAAATTTTCAACTTCAATTATTTATAAACCAATCTGTAAAAATACCTTGTTATGTTGTTGCATTCAAGAAGATACACGCTTGAAAAAAGATTTGGATGAAAGAAAATAGCTTTTGGGTATGTTTTTGTCGGGCAAAAGCACAAATGTTATATTTAAGTTTTAACTATTATTCAAAATAATTCATCTCAATAAATATGATTGCGACACTAACAAGCCAAGGGAATTTTAATCATAATTTTCAACTCAATATCGCCGGATTTTCTTATGCCGATTTATACCGACCGGAAAAACTGCGCCAACTAGCCGAACTTTTTTATGATGAAATAAAAAACCAAAACGCCGAACTATACGCACCTTTGATGCAGTATATAGCCGCGCGAGGCGCGGGTTATGAACAAAAAGTTGAATCAAAGATTTTGACAGATGCCGCGCCGTATCTTTCAAGTTTTATCGCGCGTCTTTTTAACATCGAACCGGAGCGCGAGAATTTGCAGAATTCTATAGTTGGGCAAGATCCTGTGTGGGCTTTTAAAACTTTTATTCAACGTCGTGCGATTAAAAAAGTTACCGCCGAACAAGCTGTTTCGTTTGACGCCGAAGAATTAAATTCCGCTTTGAGTGATTTGCGAAATGCTGCTTTTAACAACATTTCACAAGATGATGACGAGCTGGTAATTTCCAAAATTACGACTTTGCTTCTCAAAGTCGAAGATTCACTCCTTAAGAATCTAGAATTGACGCGAGCGGAGCGAGAGATATTACTAAAATTGCAAACCGCAAATTTAACTCAGGTAACTCAGAATCTTTTTAACCGATTTGCCTCCGAAATTGAAACGTCAGACAAAGAGGATTTGACCCAAACTCGCATCGTTATTCGACTTCTAGAAACATGGGCGGCAGTTCATTCATTTGTGCCGGAAGCGCGAAAGAAGGTTAAAACATGGCAGTCTTTTCGAACTCCGCATACGCTCGATTATCAAAATTTGGTCCACATCACGCGTCCTGCTCAAGATTTACCTGAATTGATTCAAGGGCTGCCCCACACTTTGCGCCGCCGTGACGGTTTTGCTTTAACGGACGAGCGCGCGACGCAGCGCGAAGCTTTGTATGAGATTGATTACTGTTTAATTTGCCACGAACGTTCGAAAGATTCCTGCTCAAAAGGTTTGCACGAAAAAGACGGCGAGATAAAGCGCAACCCGCTCGGAATTGAGCTCGAAGGCTGCCCATTGGACGAAAAAATCTCGGAAATGCACCTGCTCAAAAAACATGGTGATTCAATCGGCGCGCTCGCCCTCGTGATGATTGACAATCCGATGTGTCCCGGCACCGGTCACCGCATTTGCAACGACTGCATGAAAGCCTGCATTTTTCAAAAGCAGGATCCGGTTAATATTCCGCAAGCCGAAACTTCGGTCTTAACCGACGTGCTCGATCTTCCTTACGGTTTTGAAATTTACAGTTTGCTGACGCGCTGGAATCCTCTGAACGCTAAACGCCCCTTTGCGTTGCCGTATAACGGTAAAAATGTGCTTGTCGTTGGCATGGGACCTGCCGGTTACACGCTCGCGCATTATTTGCTAAACGAAGGTTTTGGCGTCGTCGGGATTGACGGTTTGAAAATCGAGCCCTTAAGCGACGATTTAACGGGCAAACACGGAGAAACTACGCCGCGTCCCGTACAGGATGCCGAGACTTTACGCCAGCCTTTAAACGAGCGGGTTTTGTCAGGCTTTGGCGGCGTTTCCGAATATGGAATTACGGTGCGCTGGGATAAAAACTTTTTGACGATTTTGCAATTGACACTGACGCGCCGCTCGCATTTCCGAGTTTACGGCGGAATTCGTTTTGGCGGAACGCTTTCGATTGAAGACGCATGGAACTACGGTTTTGATCATATTGCAATTGCTACGGGGGCGGGACGCCCGACGATTGTGCGAATGAAAAACAATTTGATTCGCGGCATTCGCAAAGCGTCGGATTTTCTGATGTCGCTGCAATTAAACGGCGCGTTTAAGAAAGATACGCTAGCAAATTTGCAAGTCCGACTACCTGCCATCGTTATCGGCGGCGGTCTCACCGGAATTGACACTTCAACCGAGATTGCGGCTTATTATCCTGTTCAAGTCGAAAAAATGCTCGATTTGCACGAAAAACTAATTAAAGCTTCGGGCGAGGAAGCCATTATCGCGCAGCTAACTGACGAAGAAAATATCGTTTACCAAGAATTTTTAACGCACGGACGTGCTATCAAAGCCGAACGCACGCGCGCCGAGAAGACAGGCGAGAAACCAAATTTTGTTGATCTCGTCAGAAGTTGGGGCGGCGTTTCACTCGTTTATCGCAAACGAATGCAGGATTCGCCCGCCTATCGGCTAAATCACGAAGAAATCGAAAAAGCTCTCGAAGAGGGAATCAACTTCATCGAAAATCTTGATCCGCGCGAAGCCGTGCCGGATGAGTTCGGGGCTATCAAAGCGCTCCGTTTTGAAAAGGTAAATTTCAACGCTGAAACTGGCAAGTGGGAAAATACCGGCGAAATGGTTGAACTTAGCGCCAGAACAGTAAACATTGCTGCCGGAACCGCCCCAAACGTGATTTACGAAAAAGAGAAGCCGGGAACTTTTAAATTGGACGAATGGCGGCAATATTTCGCCGCGCACAAATTAGAGAGAAACGGAGACGGCAAATTCCACGCGGTTGAAACCCAGAAAAGCGAAGCCGGGTTTTTCACCTCATACGAACACGAAGGTCGATTTATCTCTTACTATGGTGACAATCACCCAACTTACGCTGGAAACGTCGTCAAAGCGATGGCTTCGGCAAAAGACGGATATGAAAAAGTCGTTGAGCTTTTTAGCGATGAAATCGCTGCTGTTAACGAGATAAATCAAGCGGAGCGTGAAATGGACTTCGCAAATTTAATTGAAAAGCTCGAAGACGACATTTTGGCAACAGTTGTGCGCGTCGAACGGCTGACGCCGAACATTGTAGATGTTATCGTTCGTGCTCCAATGCAAGCCAGACAATTCAAGCCTGGACAATTTTACCGCCTTCAAAACTATGAAGTCGCTGCCCATCAAGTCAGCGGCACAAAGATGTTGATGGAAAATTTGGCTTTGACCTGAGCAGAAGTTGATCGCAAAGCCGGAACGCTTTCAATGATTGTTTTGGAGATGGGAACGTCTTCGAGAATGTGTTCGCTCCTCGAACAGGGCGAACAAGTCATCGTCATGGGACCGACGGGCGCACCGACCGAAATTCCCGAAAACGAAACAGTTTTGCTCGCGGGCGGCGGTTTGGGCAACGCAGTTTTATTTTCAATTGCCAAGGCATTGCGCGAAAAAAACAATCGAGTTTTATATTTCGCGGGCTATAAACATGGCGAAGACCTTTTCAAACGCGAAGACATCGAAGACGCGGTTGACCAGGTAATTTGGGCGACCGACACCGGAGCGGAAATTGTTCCGGCACGTCCGCAAGATCATCATTTTAGAGGCAACATTGTCAAAGCGATGCTCGCTTACGTCGCAGGTGAATTTGGCGAGCCACTATTTGATTTTAAAACAATTGACCGCATTATCGTGATTGGTTCAGACCGAATGATGGCAGCGGTTAAAGAAGCCCGGCACGATCAACTCGCGCCCCATTTAAAACCGGAACACATCGCGATCGGTTCGATCAACAGCCCGATGCAGTGCATGATGAAAGAGATTTGCGCGCAGTGTTTACAGCGTCACGTTGACCCGCACACGGGCGAAGAATCTTTTGTCTTTTCATGCTACAACCAGGATCAGTCTCTCGACCGCGTTGATTTTCAGAATTTGAACGATCGTTTGAAAGCCAACAGCATTCAGGAAAAACTCTCGAATATGTGGCTCGATAAATTGTTTAAAGATGTCGTCGCAGCAAACAATTGATTAAAAAGCTCGACAAATGACTGAGTAGAGATAAATATGTCAATAGTTTCATCAGCTTCTTCAATTTTTATTTAAACTTATGCTGAAACAATCTATCAAGATTATGGTAAAACCTCATGTGACACCTATCAGCTTTATTCTGGGAACAATTATCGGAGGTATTGTGGGATGTTTAATTGGTGGTGCAACTTTTAGTGTGCTTTTTATCTACTACTTAAAATATTCAGGCGCATCACCCGGTTTCGGTTTTATGGGCGGAGTTGCAATTATTTGGGTTGCTATCTTAAATAGCATTTGCGGTGCTGCGGTAGGCGGTGCGATACCAGTAAATAAATGGCAAGGAGCAGTTGGTGGGATTTTAATTGCAATTATTACATCGTTTAACGGAATACATAAGTTTACCCTCTTAGATATTAGTTTCAGCATTGGTTATTTATCAATATTTGGAATGTCTTGTTTTGTTTGTGTTTGGCTAATAAGAGATATTTTAAGAATCGGGGTTAAAATCGAGGATGATTTCGATTTGGAAGAATATTAAATGAATAAAAATGAAGAAACACTATTAAATCCGCGTCCGGGCACTAAAGCCGCCGCTGCTAAAGAATTTGGCATTGATTTAACTTTA
>JBDTZD010000330.1:0-10070 GCA_040005335.1 Pyrinomonadaceae bacterium
ACTAAACGCCTACCTCAAATTTAAGTTAAAAACGGCGCGATAGTCTGTGCGTAAGCTGCGTCCTACGCCGTTACTGCCCAACTCGGATTTCTAAGGAGGCGGTCAAAAACGTTTTGAATTCAATAGTGATTCGCGAATTTTCGCCGAATTTAAAACCAATATTTATTGATTCAAGTATTTTGTGATTTAATCCTTTGAGTCGAATTGAAAATTTGCCATTTTGGTAAAGCGCAGTTTACGTTTAAAATTGTCAGAATATGGAGATTGAGATAACCGTTGCGATTTTGCTGCTTGTCATGATGACCTTTTTGGCGACGGTTGATATGGCTTTCGTCCAATTGAGCGATTTGAGTTTGCGTCGTTTAGCCAGCGACACTGACGATGACAGCCGTGTAAACTCGTTTTTTTTGCGACAAATTCTTGAGAATCGTCCGCGTTTTCGCTTTGCGCTGTCGGCGGCGATACAGATTTTGCTGATTATTTTTTCGGTTCTCGTAACTATTATTACGCTTCGTTTTTTTCCGCTCGAGCGCACTCAATTGTTGCTAATTTCGCTTGGCATCGGACTAATGTTATCCGGGGTTTTCCGACAGTTTATTCCCCGACTTCTCACTTTTCGCAATCCCGAAAAAGTTTTGCTTTTATTTTTACCCGTGATCCGTCCGATTTATGGATCGCTGGCATTTATCGCCGATCCATTCGGCTTGGCTAACCGTGATAAAACGACGATAGAAAATACTGCCGTCCCGAGTACGAATGACGAAACAAATAGCGAAAGCGCCGGAGAGGAAGCAGATGATACGGATGCCGCCGAAAATATTCAGACCCTGATCGAAGCAGGCGAAGCCGAAGGGATTATCGAAGAGCGCGAACGCGAATTAATCGAAACAATAGTTGGATTCGGCGACACGCTGGCAAATGAAGTAATGACGCCGCGAACCGAAATCGAAGCCGTCCCGATAACCGCCACACTCGGCGAAACACTTGATTTAATTATTGAAGAAAAATACTCGCGGCTGCCCGTTTATCGTGACCAGATTGATAACGTCGAAGGAATGATTTATGTTCGCGACCTCCTGCAATTTTGGCGCGATGACAAGGAACCGGAGACTATCGAATCATTGCCCAATTTGCTGCGCCCCGTGTATTTTGTTCCCGAAACGAAACCTATTGCCGAGCTTTTAAAAGAAATGCAAAATGCCCGTGTTCAAATGGCGATGATTGTTGACGAATACGGGGGCGTGGCTGGTCTGGTTACAATCGAAGACATATTGGAAGAGTTAGTCGGCGAAATAGAAGATGAAGATACTGAACAAGAGGAAATTATTGAGATTTTTGAAAGCTCGGATAAAAGCTACTTTGATGTTTTAGGTTCGGTTGAAATCGGAAAAATCGAACGCATTTTAGATATGGAAATCGAAACAGACGATTTTACAACTATTGCGGGACTCGTCACCAGTGAAATCGGTTATGTCCCTAAAAGCGGCGAGAAGTTAAATTTGCGTGGTCTGGACGTAGAAATTCTTAAAGCCGACGAACGAAAAATAAATCTTTTACGATTGCAACGCTCGCAAAATAAAAAGCGGGCGCCGGATAGTAGAGATTAAAACTTAAGCAGTCCGTTCGTAAAAGGTTAGAGCCATGTCACCTTCGCGCACAACCTTGACGCGCCGGAGTTTGCCAAGCGTTTGCGGAAAAAACATTTCCGCATGATGTTCAATCACCAAAATTCCTCCGTCTTTGCGAAGACAAGCTCCCCGCGCAAAAAGCCCTAAAACCTCATCGTAATCAGCATTGTATGGTGGATCGAAATAAATTATATCCCAGCGTCGTCCGCGCGCTGCCATCCGATTGAGAAATGGAATGGCTTCCATTTGCACGACTTCTCCATGCCCGCTCGGGTTAATTTCACAAGCTTTCAAATTTAAACGGATAAAATGGCACATTTTCGCCGAACGTTCGAGAAAGGTGCATAGTGACGAACCGCGCGAAATTGCTTCTACTCCAACCGAGCCTGAACCTGCGCATAAATCCAAAAATCTCGTAAAACGAATCCGTTTTCCGAGAGTATGAAACAATGCGTGACGGACACGGCTTGCCGTCGGGCGCAATTTTGGCGCGAGTGTGGTCTGCAGTTGGAATCCTCGATATTTGCCGTCGGTGATTTGCATCTCGTTGGTAATTTGGAGATCAGGTCGGAGAGGCAGAAACGCATTCACTGTTCGCTTACGTTCTTGAGACTGCGGGCGGCTATTATTGTCTAATCGCGGTGTATTAGCAGCACCATCATTGGGGCGGCGATACGGTTTCATCACGGGCGGTGGATTTCTTCTACTTGAGTCCATGTTGTCGTCCTTTTGCATTTGAGAGGAAAAAGTTTTGTCAAAATACAACAAATGAGACAATTTAGCAACTGTAAAATTTCTTGCTTTGCGCCTGGATAGCAAACTGTTATTATTTGCTTACGAATGAATATCACTAACGGTCAAATTATCCGCAAAATCAATTTGCCTGTAGTCTGCTGTGCATGGCTTCTGTTTGTTTTTGTCGCCGGACAAAATGTTTTAGCGCAGCCGAAAACACAGTCGCCGCTGCCCGCGCCCACAGGTTACGTCAACGATTACGCAGGGGTGATTGATGCACCAACCAAAGAACGTCTCGAAGCCAAACTCAAAAAGCTAAAAGATTCCACCAATCCGCCAATCGAATTTGCAGTGGCGGTGGTGAAAACGATTAACGGTGCTGACATTTTTGAATATTCGCTGAGCGTTTATCGCGGCTGGGGCATCGGAGCAAAAGGTGATGGTGACAATCCGGGACTGCTTCTTTTAGTGGCAGTTGACGACCGTAAATATTTTACTCAAACCAGCCGCGATCTCGAAGGTGATTTAACTGATGGTGAAAGCGGGCAAATCCAGCGTAATGTTTTAGTTCCAGCTTTTAAGCAAGGAAATTACAGCAAAGGCATTGAAGATACAATTGACGCTTATATCACTAATATCGCGCAAAGTCGCGGTTTTGATGCAACCGCTATCACCGGAACAACCTACGTCCCGCCGACTCCCCGTTCTGACATTCCGCGTTCACGTCAACGTCAGTCGCAAAACCCTCTTGGAACGTGCTGCATCGTTCTGTTTGTGATTGCAATTCTTCTTTTTTTAATGTCCGGTCGCGGCGGGGGCGGTGGTGGTGGCGGTTTTCTGAGTTCGTTAATTTTAGGTTCATTGCTCTCCGGGGGTAATCGCGGCGGCTGGGGCGGCGGCGGTTTTGGCGGTTCAGGTAATTCAAGCGGCGGTTGGGGCGATAGCGGGGGCGGCTTCGGTGGTTTTGGCGGCGGCGGCGACGCGGGCGGCGGTGGCTCGGGCGGCGGTTGGTAATTGATTGGAGTTTAAATATTTTCGGTTTAGAAAATTATGGCAGTAACAAAAGAAGCTTTCGCAAGTTTCATTGATGATTTGAAAACGACTCACGGCGATAATTTGGCTTCGGTCGTATTATACGGTTCGGCAGCGACGGGCGAGTTTGCGCCGCGTAAATCCAATTATAATTTGCTGATCGCGCTCAACCAGATTACTCCCGCCGATTTACGCGCAGCCCAAGCCCCAATGCGCGAATGGCAGCGCCTCGGTCATCCGTTGCCGACCTATTTTACACTTGCGGAGTTGCACGATGCGGCGGACGTATTTCCAATTGAGTTTAACCAAATGTCACAAGCTCGCGTAGTTTTGTTTGGCACTGATCCACTCAATAATATAGAAATGTCCGACGAAAATCTGCGTCATCAAACCGAGTATGAGTTAAGAAGTAAACTGCTGCAGCTACGGCGTTTGTATATTCCGGCTTCAGTTTCGCAAGATAAGCTAAATGATTTAATGTCCGAGAGCCTGTCAAGCTTTACCGCTCTGTTTCGCGCCGTTTTACTGCTTGAGACGGACGAACCGCCAATCACCAAACGCGAAATTGTCCAAACAATCGCTGCTAAAATTGGAATTGATAAAACGCCGTTTGAGACGATTTTCGCTCTGCGCGAAAAAGGCGCTCCGCAATTGGAGGAAGCACAGGCGCACGAAGTTTTTGGAGATTACCTTGCGCAAATTGAACAAGTTATTGAATTTGTTGATAAACTTAAACGCTAAACGCATAACTTTTTTGAGGAGAGACGAACAAAATGAGAAAAACTATTTTCTTGAGTTTGATATTATTTCTTGCCGCTGGTTTAAGCGGCTGTAATTACAACGATTTAACGGCTAAACAACAAAATGTGCGTGGTAAATGGGCTGGTATTGAAACACAGCTCCAACGCCGCGCAGATTTGATTCCTAATTTATTCGAAGCTGCCAAAGCGGCGGGTGTCCAGGAACAAGAAGTTTTTGGGCAGATTGCCGCGGCGCGCTCGCAGTTGCTCAATGCAACGGGTGCTCCTCCGCAAGGGCAAGGCGGAGACAAAACTCCCGAACAGAAACAAGCTGTCATTGATGCTAATAATAGCTTTGGGGGAACAATTGGACGCCTTCTTTCAATTGTTGAAAACTATCCGGTGTTAAAATCATCAGATGCTTTTATGAAGTTCCAAGATTCGCTCGAAGGAACAGAAAACCGGATTAGTACGGCTCGAAATGATTACAATACGGCGGCTCAAGATTACAATACCTCGCGGGCTCAATTTCCGGCTGTGTTGACGGCGAGCCTTTTTGGTTTTAAAGAAGAACCGTTTTTCAAAGCTGAAGAAGGTTCGCGTCAGGCTCCGCAAATCAATTCAAATGATTTGCGACGCACTAACGCTCCAAATCAGCAACCTGCGCCAGCCAGATAAATGGTTAAAAACCGCGCGCGCTGCACATCGAGCAGTAATCACAAGGCTTGTCCGGCTCAAACCGACAAGCCTTTTCGTTTGTCCGAGGCAGAGTTAGTTCATTGGCTTCAGCAATCTGGAAACGCTCCTGACTCGGATGCGGCGCGAGTTGAAGAGCCGGATTTCGGTTTGATTTATCCGCAAATTGGTTTTCGATTGTGGCGAGACGATTATTCATCGTTGCAAGCTCTTGCCAAACCGATGACAAAGTTTCGCTCTTCTCGTTTGATTGTTGATTTGGGGCGAGCAGTTTAACCAACTCAGCCAGCATTTTCGCTTTATCGTTCGTTTCCATTTAAATGTCAAGAAATTCTAATTCGCGGATCAAGCCAGCCATAAACCAGATCAGTCAAATTATTCGCTAAAATATAAGTCACGCTGATGACCAAAACGCAGCCTTGGACAAGACGATAATCGCGTTTGCCGATACCGTCTTCGAGCAGCAGCAATCCAATTCCCTGCCAACCGAAAATCTTTTCGGTGATAATTGCTCCGGCGAGTAAAACACCGAGTTGCAAACCGAGCACCGTGACGACCGGAATGAGACCGTTTTTTAAAACGTGTTTATAGACGACAACTCTTTCGCTCAAACCTTTAGCTCGCGCGGTTCTGACATAATCTTCGCCCAGTTCTTCAATCACGCTCGAACGCACCATCCGTGTCAAAATCGCAGACAAAGCCGCGCCAAGCGTTAAGGCGGGTAGAATTATATCCTGAGGATATTCACTGCCCGTTGGGTTAAAAAAACGCGCGTAATATGGATCCACGTCAAACCATTTGATTAAAAACGCCGGAATTTGAATTACAACAAAATAAACGAGCGCCGGACCAATAACAAAACCGGGCAGACTGATTCCCAAAAGGGCAAAAAACGAAGCGAAATTATCAACTAGCGCACCTTTGTTTCTCCCGGCGAGAACGCCCAGCGGAAGCGCAATCGCAATCGCTACGAGCATCGCCGCCAGGGCGAGCGCAATTGTCGCCGGATAACGTTCGGCAATCATGTCAAAGACCGGTCGCTCAGTGCGAAAAGATTTCCCTAAATCTCCTTGCAGTAAATTCACCCAATAATCAATGTAACGATTGTCAACCCCATGCCACTCAAAACCTCTGCTTGGAGTGACTGAAAAGAAGAAAGCCGGTCGGTCAAGTCCGTGTGACTGCCGAAAGTTTTCAATTTGTTCAGGAGTTGCCTGATCGCCCAAAATAGCAATCGCCGGATCGCCGGGCACCAGTTCAATCAAGAGAGTGACGAGAGTAATCACCGTCCAGACAACAAGCAAGAACAATCCGAGACGACGCAAAAGGCTAAAAATCCTGTGTTTATTCACTTTTCGTTCCCAGATAAATCACGCAAATTCCGGTCATTAGGTTTTGATACTAGACTTTTTCAAAACCCGTTTCGCGCATTAGCTGACTGAAGCCTTCCTGACCCGGAAACTTGCGGACAGATTTATTGAGATGTTTGTAACCGGCAAAATTACCGCTTAAAGCCCCACCGATGCGCGGCAAAACGCGATCAAAATACAAATCATAAATTTGGCGAAAGCCGGGCAGCGTCGGCGAGGCAAATTCTAAAACCGCAAGTCTTCCGCCGGATTTTAAAACGCGTCGCATCTGAATCAAACCTTCCTGCCAGTTGGCAAAATTCCGCAAACCGAAAGCTACCGTCACCGCGTCGAAAGTGTCGTCGGCGAATGGCAGAGCCAACCCATCACCTTCAATGTAAGGAATCTTTAAATTTGTTTTGGCCGTTTTTTCGACAGCAATATCTAACATCGGACGGCAAAAATCCGTGCCGATTATTTTAGCTTTAGCGTTTTTTTGCAGCTCCAAAGACAAATCTCCGGTTCCGCAGGCAATATCCAAAATCAAAGCAGTCTCCCGCGCTAATTCCGGCGCCAGTTTTTTGACGACAAGACGACGCCAGCTGCGGTCAAAATTGACAGCTATGATCCGGTTGACGAAATCGTATTTGCCCGCGATGTTGCCAAACATATCGCGCACCCAACGCGAATGCGCCTGCTCCTGGGCGGTTTGCTCGATTGCCATTTTTTTTCAATTCCCTCTGGTTCGCGTTTAATCCTGATTCGGGGCAATTTGGTTGCCCTCGGCTTGCGTTATGGCCACGGCTGCCGGCGTTTGCTTTTGCCAATTAGCAATGACGGTTTCGGTCTGCGCCACTGAAACGATTGATAACGCGTTGTTTTGATTATAACTTGCCCCAAGCTTAAAAGTATCAGCGTCAAACCATTTTTCCTCGACGCCTGCCCCGCTCGTTTGATTGATGTCGTTTGAAACTACCGTTTTTGCCCGGTTAAACTCATCCGCCGAAAGCGGCTCGCTGAGGATTTTGGCAAATGTTTCCTGCGCCGTTTTTAAATAAGTTTCAGCAAAACCGCCTTCAACAGACGCGCCGAAAACGACGATTCCGGGCAAAACGTGCGGTTCATGACGCACAAAAGCGTTTTGACGAAGTTCCTGCGGCAGAGATTTTTGCCAGCGTTCCTGCATAATCTGCGCAGCTATTTGCACAGCCGCAAAATCAGCCGAATTTCGCGCCGCGCCGCGCAGGGCAAAACGGATTTCCGCTCGTTCCACGCTCGGTTTTTTGATTATCAAAACTTGTTTATCAGGCGCGTCCGGCTGCCTGAAAGTTGTCGGAACGAGTTTATCGGCTTTACTCCAAGTCCCAAAAAACTGTTTGACGGCTTTGACAGCAAATTTTGGGTCAACATTACCCAAAATGGCGAGCGTCGCGTTGTCCGAACTCAAAAAGCGGTCACGGGCTTGAATCAAATCTACGCGATCAATTTTCTGAAGACTTTCCGGCGTTCCTTCCGTTGATCTGCCGTAAGGGAAAAACTCTCCAAAAAGTCGTTTTCGAACGGCGTCATCAGCGAGTTTCGATAAATTCAAGCTTTCCGCTTCGATCATTTTCACTCGAGCTGCCTGGATTTTTTTAAAATTTTCCGGGGTCAGCGGCAAATTAAGGACGCCGTTTCGCACTGTGTCGAGCATTCGCTCAAAATTATCGGCGCGTCCTCGGGCTGTGATTTCGATAAAATCCTGATTGCTTTCGACTTTTAATTCGCCGCCGAGTTCTTCTTCAAAAAACAATTTTGTCTGCTCGCCGGGAAACATACTGTCGGCGAGCAAAGCTGCGACGCCTTCTTTGCCTTTTGGGTCAAATGCCCCGCCGCTGTGAATGCGCAGCTTAATTGTCACATCAGGGTTTTTTGGTTCAACCCAAATCAATAGCTTCAAACCATTCAAAAGATGCTCGCGGCGAGTCGGTTCTGACGCGCTTTGCGCGTAAGCAACCGCAACCGCGCCACACGCAACCAATAAAAATAAGCCTAGAATTAACACAACGGGTTTTATCAAAAAATTAAAATCGTATTTCATTATTTACAAGTTGAACGGGAAAGATTGAAACATTTTAGATGCCGCGCAAGCAACGGGTCAAACCGTTTGAGAATCAAAAAATCGGATTTTTGTACGGCAAAATTCGTTTCTTTATTTAACATTGCGGCATTCTGCGTTTATAATCTCAAACAATACCGGCCTTTGCCAATACGCAAAGTTTGATGCCGGATTCAGCAAAAAAGTTATTTTCGGTGAAAAGCTAGGAAGATGAAAGGTAGAAAAGACGTGAACAAGACAGTCAAACATTGCGGAGTCTGTCAGGAGAATTTCGGTGACAGATTTAGTTTTTGCCCCGTTTGCGGCGAATCGCTGAAAGCGGTTGAGGTTGGACAAAACGAAGCATTTGCTGCTGCCCCGACACGCGACCGCGCTCAAATTGGAAGCGAAGAAGTCGCCGCCGCGACCGCGCCTGTGATTAGCGAAAACCCCGCTCAATTTGTGCGCCAACCGGCAGTTGAAAGCGCGAACGGCGCGAGCAAATTTCAAGATAGCCAGCCGAAAAAGATTACCGAGAAAGCTAGCGATGCTGAGCAACAGCCCGTCATTAAAAGCGTACTGCCGCGCTCAAACAACCAAAGGGTTGTAGTTGGAGACGGAATGTACCATCTGACGATGCTGCAAACGCCGCCGACATATCGGCGCTATATGAGCTACGGCGCAACTTTGGGATTGTTTTTGCTTATGATTTCGGGCGTCGCTTTGTTTATTTCAGGTATTTATAGTTACAATTTGGATTTGGAATCACCGGAGGCTGGTGAGTTTTTATCCAGCATTTCGATTAATGAGGATCCGCCGGTTCCAATAGAAAAAGTAATTCCAGTTAAGAACAAAGATGAAGGCGGCGGCGGCGGTGGCGGCGGTCGCCAAGAAATTAAACCTGCCTCTAAAGGCGCGGATGCTCCCCAAAGACCTGAGCCGCCGATGATTACACCAAGTGTTCACTTAGACAGAGTTGACAATCCAACAATCAAAATTCAAGCGACGACTCAAGGTCCGGTTGTTACCAAAAGAACTGACGATCAACCATACGGCATTCCGAATGGCGGAACAGACCCTTCAGATGGTCCTGGGCGTGGGCTTGGACAAGGCAACGGAAACGGTACTGGACAAGGTAACGGGATTGGTACAGGAATTGGTAATGGCATTGGATCAGGACGTGGGAACGGCAAAGGCACTGGAATTGGTGATGGAACTGGAACAGGAACCGGTGAAGCGCCCCCCGTCCCTAAAGCTGTACCAGCAGTTACTGAAAGGTTAGCAATTTTGGCTAAACCGCGTGCTAATTATACTGAAGAAGCACGAAAAAATCAGATTTCCGGTACAGTTCGCGTTCGCGTTACGTTTAGCGCATCCGGGCAAGTGACGGGAATAACAGCATTAGGCGGATTGCCATATGGTTTGACCGATCAGGCAATTGCAGCGGCAAGACAAATCAAATTTACGCCTGAGAAAGTAAACGGCGTTCCAAGATCAGTTAATAAAGTTATTGAATACAACTTCAATCTTTACTAAAAGCTGCAGATAAACAACAAAAAAGGCATGGTGAATAATTCACCATGCCTTTTTTGTTAGAGCGAATTTCTATGATATGCGACTCGGGTGCTGTTTAGTCTGCGTCTTATGGGTGTGCCTCAATTAATCCTTCAACAACCTGGCGGATTCGTTCTACGGCTTCCTGAAGGCGCTCAAATTTAGCCGCATAAGAAATTCTAACGTAACCTTCGACTCCAAAAGCGCTTCCATCGGTTGTCACGATATGCGCTTCTTTGAGCAACAAATGGGCAAAATC
>JBDTZD010000065.1:0-10053 GCA_040005335.1 Pyrinomonadaceae bacterium
AAACGCGATGAGAATTTGCAAATAAATCGCGTGATGGACATTTTGGGAATAAAGCAAGCCTCAAGCGTCGCCGATATTGGAGCGGGTTCAGGTTGGTTCTCGGTTCGAGCCGCCCGTCGGGTGGGCGCAAAAGGCATTATTTACGCTGATGAAATCAACCAAGAATATCTTAATTACATAAACGATCGCGCAAAAAAGGAACATCTCTCAAATATTAAAACTGTTTTAGGCAAAGAAGACGATCCAAATTTGCCGGAAAACTCGATTGACGCTGTGCTAATTTTAAAAACCTACCACGAAATTCAACAGCCTATCCAACTGCTCAAAAATCTGCAAAAGTCTTTGCGTTCAAACGCTCGAATCGGAATTATTGATCGCAATGGTAAAGGCGACGACCATGGGCTGGACCAAGAAATAATTGTTAAAGAAGCAGCACAAGCCGGATTCAAGCTCGTTGAAAGCTACGATTTTGTCAAACCGGATGGTATGGATTTTTTTCTGGTTTTTACAGCAAAATAAAAACTGTTCTTATTTACGCGAAATTTATTCTATTCAAAGCCAAGCCAAATTGGTTCGGGCTGTAGTTCAACATCGAAAATGTTTTTAACTTGAGTTTGAATCTGTCTCACAAATTCAACCACTTCGTTTGATGTTGCTCCCCCGCGATTAATCACGGCGAGCGTGTGATTACTTGAAATTCCAACCCGCCCGCATATATAACCTTTGCAAAAACCGCTTTTCTCAATTAGCCAAGCCGCCGGAATTTTAACTCTGTCGTCGGAGGCTGTCGGAAAATGCGGAATGTTTTGTTTGTCGTCAATCAAACTCAACCGACGAGCCTTCGCTTCGATTGCAGCAAACTTTTCTAAATCAACAATCGTGTTTTTAAAAAACGAACCGGCACTGCGGCGGTTTTCGTCCTCGTCACAGATAACCATAGATTTAGCGGCGCGGATTTGCAAAACCGCTTGACGCACCTCGCTTAAGCTTGGCTGCTCGACTTTTTTTTCAGCAAAAAACCTTTGTAAATCGGCGTAACGCAGCAGAGGTTGACCATTCGGTTTGAGACGGAAAGTTACATTCAAAACGATGAATTTGTTTTTATGAGTCGAGTTAAAAATACTTGTGCGATAGGCAAAACCGCATTCGGCATTAGTTAGATTCGCCGTCTCTTTTGTTTCGCAGTCGAGAACGCGAACGCTAGAGATTGTTTCGCTGACTTCTTGTCCGTAAGCCCCAACGTTTTGCACCGGCGTCGCGCCCACGCTCCCAGGAATCCCGCTCAAACATTCAACTCCTGCCAAATTTTTATTGACGCTCAGCGAGACGATTGAGTCCCAATCTTCTCCGGCTTGAGCAGTTAACAAAATTTCGTTCTTATCTTTTGCAAAGGCAATTCCGCGCAATCCGATTTTGAGAACCAACCCGCTAAAACCGGCATCGGAAACGAGTAAATTGCTGCCGCCGCCCAAAACGAAAATTGGTACGCCTCGTTTCTCAGCAAAACTCAAAGCGGCGAAAATGTCTTGTTCAGTTTTGGCTTCAACAAAAAAACGCGCCGCGCCACCAACTTGAAGAGTAGTCAGCGGCGCGAGCGCAACGTTTTCTTGAACCCTAATTCCTGCTGTCATTCCTTGAGTTAGAATGGCAGTTTACCGCGAACTTTATCTTTGACCTTTTGCTGAACTTTGTTTAAAACGTAGGTTGCAACATATGATTCGAGCTGCGTGGCAAAAGTCGGATTTAACTCCTTAACTCGTCCTGCAGCTTTTTGACCTTCTTTTTTGTTGCCACGTTTGTATTCGACGATAGCTAGATTGGCAAACGCCCCGATAAAGTTGTTGTTAATGCCAGTCGCATTGCGAAATTCACTGGAAGCTCCAGCCAAATCGCCTGCCAGATTTAAAGCCAAGCCAAGATTGTTATGCGCTTCGGCCCAGTCGGGTCTTAAACCTAAAGCTGCTCTCAGAGTGGCGACAGCCGCCTCCGTTTCCCCAAGTCCCGTTAGCGAATCACCAAGATTAAATTTAGCTGTCGCCGAATTAGGATCCTTTTCAGCGGCTTTTTGTCCAACTTCTTTGCCTTTGGTAAAGCTTTGAGCAGCTTTGGCATCATCTTTTTCTTTCCGTGCAGAACGCCCAGCATTGTTGTATGCCCAAGCAGTGTTAGTATTATCGTCCGCAGCGTTGGCGCCTCCGTCTAGTTCGGTAGCTTTTTCGAGAAGCTGTGCCGACTCTTCCCAGTTTTTGTTTCTGCCTTCGCAGTATCCATATTTGCTATACAATTCCGGATCGTTTGGCGTGTACGGAACAATTGTTTTGTAGGTCGCAACAGCCGAATCGAACTTTTCCATTTGCCGATAAGTGTCCGCTAGGTTGCTTCGCGCTTCGACAAAGTCAGGTTTTAATTCAATCGCTTTTTCGTAGTATGTAGCAGCTTCCGGATATTGTTCGCGGTTATAACTCGCTACGCCGAGATTGTAATATGTTTCGGATAAATTCGGGTTGACGCGAATTGCTTCTTTATATTCAGCTTCGGCCTCTTGATTGCGACCGAGTTTCGCATACACCTCGCCGAGATTGTTGTGCGCGTCAGCAAATGCCGGAAGAAGCTGCACGGCATTTTGAAAAGCTGTGATAGCTTCGTTGTTTTTGTCTTGTTTCATCAATGCCAAACCGTAAGTGTTTTGCAAATCTGTGTTGCCCGGACTCGTGATTAATGCTTGTCCGAGATATTTTTCGGCTTTCGGATAGTTTGCGGCTTCGTAAAACATTAAGCCGAGAGTCGGCACTAACGAATCAAGCGCCGGATTAAGCCGCAAAGCGTTTTCATAGGCGAGGGCGGCTTTATCTTCGATATTTAGTTCGTCATAGCTTTCGCCGAGCGAAGCGTAAGCATCGGCATTTTGTCCGTCAAAACCGAGCGACCGTTCGTAAAAAGCCGCCGCCGTTTTGTAGTCCTTATCAGCGAATGATTGATCCCCGCGCCCCATAAATAATGAGGCTAATCCATCTTTTGCCGTTTGATTGCTCGGATTCAGCTTCCGCGCTTGCGTAAATTTGATTTCGGCTTGATCGTAATTTTTTTGAACAAGCAGTTTTTGTCCGGCGAGCGCCAAAGTCTCAGCTTGTCTTTCGAGCGAGCCGGGTTTGGTATTAGTGGTTTGGTTAGTGCGATTTTTGGCTAAAGTCGCACTTTGATTAACTCGTTTACGCCGAGTCTCGACCTTGGCACCTGGGTCACGTTTAAAAGCTGTTTTGCGAAATGAATTTTTAATATGCGGCTTTTTGCGCGGAACACGAAAAATAAAAACACTCGCGCCGCTCGCGATGTCGTCCGAAGCTCCGCCGACAATATCACCGCCTGTGTCGAGCATTGCAGACGGTGAAAAGGCTGTCGAGAGATTGAATGCGTAAGATGCTGAAAAGCTTGTTTGCACTAGAAGTGCGAAAATTAAAAATAACGCGGTCGAGATTCCTAGTTGTTTCATAATAATCTCCAAACGCTAAACTCCAAATTGAAAATTTTAAATATATGTGGGTTAGTAAATTAAAATCTCCAATCTAGAGCGCGGCGTTTTTCTAGTTATCGTTTTTATTCTTTTTCCTATCCTTTTTATCAGAGGCTGAGTTTTTAATTTTATTGTCAAGTATTTTTGCTTGACCCGGGTTTAATGTCACCAAAATATCGCGTTCGCGTTCAGCTGTTTTTTTATCGCCCACTTCAACCGCCGCAAAACCTAAATTAAAGTGCGCGGCAACTGATTGCGGCTCGGCATTAGCGGCGGCGCGATGCGCTTCCATAGCTTTTTTCCAATTGTTCATCTGGCCATAGACATAACCGAGGTTGTTGAGGGCGTCGGCCCAATCTTTTTTGAATTTAAGCGCTTGTTGAAAATTATCCTCAGCTTCTGAGAACTGTCCGGATTTTGCCTGAGCGTTGCCCAAGTTGAAATAAGCGGCCGGGAAAGTCGGATTTAATTTAATGGCTTCCTGCGCGGCTTGTTTGGCGGCGTCGAAATTCTTGCCGCCGTTGTAAGCCCATGCCAGATTCGTATAACTCACCGCGTCGGGTTGCTTGGCAACAGCTTTATTCATGTAAATAATAGAGTTGTTCCATTCTTTGTTACGCCCCAAACAATAGCCGAATTTGCTAAAAACATCTGCAACGTTTGGCTTGAAAGCGTTTGGCATGTTATCTGCGGCTGTTGCCGGACGCGCTAGCAGTGAAACGACCACCTGATACTGATTGATTGCATCGGCATAACGGTTTTTCTCACCATTTTCGGCCATTTGCCGGTAGGTATCAGCCAAATTCAGTCTGGCTTCAACGTAATCGCCTTGCAAGCGAATGGCCTTGTCATAATTTTGTGCTGCTTCTGAGTATTGCCCTTGATTGTAATAAGCCACAGCAAGATCAAAAAAGGCTTCTTTATATTTCGGGTCGAGCACAACTGCCTGTTGATACGCCTCAATAGCTTTCTTTGTGTCATTTAGGCGGTCATAAACTTCGCCTAGATAATAGTAAGATTCGGGGTTTTTTGAATTCAACTCGGCAGCTTTAACGAGCGCCTTTTTAGCTTCTTCGTTACGTTCGAGCTTATATAAAACTAGGCCGTAAGTATCACGCAATTTGATGTCATCAGGCGCGACGGCAAGAGCTTTATTTAAATAGCTTTCGGATTTGATAAAATTTTCGGCGGTGGCATACAAGACACCGAGCGGAGCATTAAGCGCGGTTAGTTTGCCATTTAGATTAAGCGCGGTTTCATATGCGTTGATGGCTTTGTCGGGTTGTCCGAGCGAGTCGTAAGAATCGCCGAGAGAAGCGTAAACATCTGCGTTTGTGGTGTCATATGAAACTGCTTCCTCGTAATATTGAATTGCGCGTTTGTAATCTTGTTTTTCATACGCCTCATCGCCGCGCGCAGCCTTGACAGTTGCCATTCCAAATTTGGCTTCGCTGTTTTTTGGATCAAGTTGCGTAGCTTCGTAAAATTTGATTTCAGCTTCTTCTAAATTATTTTGTTTAAGATCCTCATTTGCGCCCCTTACTGATCTGGCAGCCCCTTCAATTTTCCCCAGCTCTTTCACATCAATCGGCTTAGGCGTTGGATTAAAGATTGGTTTGGGTTTAAATGTATTTTTGCTTTCTTCGATGCGCTCTTTTCGCTCTTTAACGCGAGCCTGTGCGGTGCGAACTACTTTAACAGTGCGAAATGCTTCGCGTTCATGCGGTTTTTTGCGTCCCTTAAAAACAAATACGCTCGAACCGCCAGCGATATCGCCTGCCGCGCCGCCAACAATGTCGCCGTTGTCCTGCGCCGCTATCGGGATAAATTGTGTCAAGAGCGTGAATATTAAAAATAATGCTGTAAGGATGATGTGATTGCCTTTTTTCATTCTGGATTTAGGAAACTAAATTTTCAAATTTTGGGTCAAATCCGCAATTTGAAATTTTACTCTCTTTTGCGTCGCAAATAAATATTTTGCGCAAAATATTTCTGGCGCAATAAAACTGACGCAAGAACGATGCAAGTTTTGCCGCTTGCACTTTCTGTTCGTTGCCGTACTGAAATATCGCAATCAAATGTTTAATCTGATTAAAATAGAAAAATCTGAGCAAGCAGGGAGAAAAGATGCGAATCAAACTTAAGCCGATTCGTCACCAAGTAACAGTAGTTTTCGGCGCGTCAAGTGGAATTGGGCGGCAAACAGCACTTGATTTTGCGAAAAAAGGTGCCAAAGTTGTGGTCGCGGCACGAGGCGAAGCGGGTTTATATTCGCTCGTCGAAGAAATTTATGAGATTAAGCGAGATTATCGTAACGATTGTGAAGCTTTTGCCGTAGTGGCTGATGCAGCTAACTTTGAGCAGGTTAAAAAGGTGGCCGATGCGGCAGTTGAACAATTTGGCAGACTTGACACTTGGGTTCACTCCGCCGGAACTTTTATTTTCGCACCATTTGAGCAAACTGAGCCAAAGGAATTCCGTCGTCTCATTGAAGTCAATCTGCTTGGACAAGTTCACGGGGCAATGGCTGCCCTGCCGCATTTGAAAAAAGCGGGCGGCGCGCTGATTCACCTGACCAGCGTTGAAGCGTGGCGAACCGTTCCCTTTCAAGCGGCTTACGGCGCCTCGAAACACGGCATTCACGGATTTTTGCAGGCACTGCGGGTCGAACTTGCGCACGACAACATCCCCGTCAGCGTCACAGAAATTCAACCTGCTGCAATCAATACGCCGATTTATGAGAAAGGGCGTAATAAAATGCCTTTTAAACCGCGTCCAGTGCCGCCGATTTATCAGCCAAAGATTGTTTCTGAAGCTATTTTATTCGCGGCGGAAAACGTTACGCGCGAAATAATTGCAGGCGGTGCGGGTTTGGGGGTGATGTTTTTTGAGCGTTTGTCGCCGCCTCTGACCGACAAAATTACAAGATTACTCGGTTATGCCGGACAAAAATCGAATGAGCCAGCCGATCCCAATAAAGGTGACGGGCTTTTTGAACCCATTGATGGTTACGATACGGTTGAAGGGCGTTTTAACAACGAATCTTTCAGCTTTGACCCGTACACAAGTTTAGCCATCAATAAGCGAGCGCAAAATGCTTTACTGCTCGCCATCGGCGGAATCTTGGGCGGCGTATTGGCTTACAAAAATCTGTCCAAGAATTCTAAGTCTAAAGCATGATTAGATAAAGAGAAGATTTATTTTAGAAAAATTAAGTGTGATTTTGAGTTACCAACAACAATTTACTATTCACCAAGTTTTTTTGTCCGTTGGCGTACAGAGAACTGTTAAAACAATTCTCTATCCTTAAAATATCTCAAAACATAAGTTTCAAGGAGAAGCAGGGTTATGGCAGCTTCAGAAAAAGCGTTAAACGCAAATGAAAGTAACGAGCGCTTGTGGCGCGAAAGTTATGGCGAGCAGGTACGAGAGGAAAGCGCGCAGTCGATTTTTGGGAATCGGTCAAATGCTAATGTCAGCGACACTGAGCGCTTAGTTTCAGGCGTGGGCGGCGGCGCGCTTGCCGCTTACGGTCTTTCGCGCGGCGATTGGTTGGGTGTAGGTTTAATCGGAGTTGGCGCACTGCTTTTGCAGCGCGGGGTAACAGGTTATTGCGACACTTACAACGCGCTCGGTGTTAACACAGCGGAAAAAGAAAATATGACGAGTGTTAAAGCGAGCGCAGGGGTAAAAGTCGAGAAAAGTTTTACAATTAATACTCCTCCCGAAGAACTTTATGGATTCTGGCGCAAATTTGAAAATTTGCCGAAGTTTATGAATCATCTGGAGTCAGTTACTGAAATTGATCAGACGCGTTCGCATTGGAAGGCGAAAGCGCCATTTGGTTATTCGGTTGAATGGGATGCAGAGATTTTGAGCGACATTCCAAATGAAATGATTTCATGGCGTTCGGTCGAAAACGCGGACGTATCAAATGCAGGTTCAGTGCATTTTCGCCCAGCAACCGGTGGGCGAGGCACAGTTGTCAAGGTTTCTTTAAGTTACGAACCGCCCGCCGGAAAAATCGGAGCGGCAATCGCCTGGCTGACGGGCGAAGAACCAAGCGCTCAGGTTTTGGACGATCTCAGGCGTTTTAAACAACTGATGGAAACGGGCGAAACCGCCACTACCAAAAATCAATCTGCGGGACGCGCGAAAAGCACAACCAAATTTGATAAGGAGTAATATTTTATGAAAGCAATTTGTTGGTACGGCAAAGAGGACGTGCGCGTCGAGACGGTTCCAGATCCGTCAATTTTGAATCCGCGCGATGCGATTGTCAAAGTGACCTCCACCGCTATTTGCGGCTCGGATTTGCACCTTTATAACAACATGATTCCAACGCTGGCAGCAGGCGATATTCTCGGTCACGAGTTTATGGGAGAAGTTGTCGAAGTCGGAAGCGGCGTCAAAAATCTGAGCGTTGGCGACCGCGTGGTTGTGCCGTTTACAATCGCGTGCGGCAATTGTTTTTTCTGCCGTAAAGAACTCTGGTCGCTCTGCGATAACTCAAATCCAAACGCCGGTCTCGCCGAAACATTTTTTGGCTTTACCACTTCCGGTTTGTTCGGCTATTCGCATTTGACCGGCGGTTACGCGGGCGGACAAGCCGAATATGTTCGAGTTCCATTTGCTGATGTGGGACCGTTCAAAGTTCCGAGCAATTTATCAGACGAGCAGGTTTTATTTTTAACTGATATTTTCCCAACAGGTTACATGGCAGCGGAAAATTGCAATATCGAGCCCGGTGATACGGTCGCGATTTGGGGCTGCGGTCCGGTCGGACAGTTTGCAATCAAATCGGCGTTTCTGCTTGGTGCCGAACGCGTGATCGCGATTGACCGCGTGCCGGAACGTCTCGCCATGGCAAAGATGGAGGGGAAAGCCGAAACGCTCAACTTCGAAGAAGTTGACGACGTTCACGAGGCTTTAAGAGAAATGACAGGCGGAATAGGACCCGATTCCTGTATGGACGCGGTCGGACTGGAATCACACGGCACGAGCGTGAGCGCGATGTATGATTGGGTGAAAAACAAAACTGGACTTGCGACCGATCGTTTGCACGTTTTGCGGCAGGCAATTTTTTCGTGTCGTAAAGGCGGAACGGTTTCTGTCCCCGGCGTTTATGGCGGACTGCTCGACAAAGTGCCATTCGGCGCATTTATGCAAAAAGGTTTGACCATGAAAACCGGTCAAACTCACGTCATGCGTTATCTGCCGCGTCTTCTTAATCACATCGAAAACGGCGATATTGATCCGTCCTTCGTGATCACGCATCGCATTAAGCTTTCGGAAGCGCCGGATTATTACGAAATTTTCGAAAAGAAAAAAGACGATTGCATCAAAGTCGTGATGAAACCGGACGATTTGTTTAATTCAAACGGAGCGCACGCTCATTAATTTCGGAGAAGGAGAATTTTAAAATGGCAGCAGAACAATCAGGCGACCCGGGCAGAACGCCGGGCAGTGCTGAGGGAGATCGCGAAACGGTCGAGCAGGATTTAGACGAAAAGGGGTTAAATCAAAATACCAATCCGCCGACTTCAGGGCAGGATGTTAATCAACATTCTCACGGCACAGAACGCAAAGAAACCGGCAAAGTTATTGATGAACAAGATGATTGGATAAATAAAAGGGTTTGATTGAATCTTGAATTCAATTTGCAGGAACCCAAGATAAGCCAAAGTTGTTGATAACAGCTTTGGCTTATTCGGCGCATGAAAGTATTTTCATTTATCATTAGCTGTCAACACTTTTCAAATTGACAACTTGAATTTTCAGGTTAAGCTATTCGTCAATAACTTGTTTCGGCAAGTAAATTTCAACAATTTTATTTAAATTATGAGGAGAAGTACTTTATGCATCCCGAAAGAAATATGGGTGGACCGCCTGTGGATTGGAAAGCTCGCGGAGCAGAGAAAAAACTCGCTGCCGGTTTATGCGGAATTTTACTCGGTAGCTTTGGCGTACACAAATTTATTCTCGGCTATACAACCGAAGGCTTGATTCAAATTGGTATCACGGTAATCACTTGTGGTTTAGGCGGAATTATCGGTTTAATTGAGGGCATTATTTACTTGACAAAATCAGACGAAGATTTTGTTAGAACTTATATTGAAGGCAAGAAAGGCTGGTTTTAAAAAAAGCCGAAATAAAATGAAGAGTAGGATGTTTTAAATCCAAATAATCTTTATTTGTTTGGCTAAATCTTACTTTATGTAGACGACAGGAAAATTTGCGAAAGATTTTCCTGTCGTTTAGTTTGCGAAATCTATCAGAAAGCTGTTAAATTTTTAGATTAAATCAATTAACAATTTATTTACACCATCGTAAAACTTTGGTAAATAGCCACTGTTACTAAATAAGGTTGCAAAGTAATTTCTTGTAACCTAAATCAAAACTATGTTTTCGCGAGTTTTTAGCGTAAAAATTGTTAAAAGCTCAATATATTTAAAACCTCGAAATTTAAAAAGGAAATTTTTATGTCTCAAACTCTGATTAATTTTACGCGAGTTTTAGCGTTTTCAGCATTCTGCCTGATG
>JBDTZD010000267.1:0-10043 GCA_040005335.1 Pyrinomonadaceae bacterium
TTCTCATGCGCCTTTATCAATCGGATTCGACAAAAGGATTCGACAGACTCGCTATTGAAGCGAGCGAGAAATATAGTTCGCGCGGGCTGCTTGAACTGCTGACAGAGTCCGGCGCGCAAATTCGTCAAGGCGTGGACCCGACGCTGCTCGAACGCGAACAAACACTGGCTCGCGAGCTTAATGTTAAAGCCGCGAGCCAAATAACGCTGCTCGGACAATCATCCTCAACAGAGCAAATTGCGGCTTTGAAACAAGAGATTAGTCAACTGGAAACCGATTATGAGCAAGTGCAAGCCGCCATTCGCCGCACCAGTCCTCGCTACGCCGCTCTGGTGCAACCGCAACCGCTCTCAGTAGCAGAAATTCAGCACCTATTAGATCCCGAAACCTTGCTTTTGAAGTATTCACTAGGCGCGCAGCGCAGCTATCTCTGGGCAATTTCGGATAGCTCGGTGACAAGCCACGAATTGCCAAATAGCGACGAAGTGGAAAAGTCTGCCAGAAAACTTTATGAATTGTTAACGGTGCGCACACTTTCGCCGAAAAATGAAACCGCCGTCGAAAAGCGTCAACGAGTGCAGCGAGCCGAAGCTGAACTTCTGCAAGCAGCACAGCAACTAAGCAAAATGATTCTTGGACCCGCAACTGAGAGATTAGGCAGAAAGCGATTAGTAATTGTAGCCGATGGAGCTTTGCAATACGTACCATTTGCCATGCTTCCGGTTCCTCAGAAAAAAGCGAAGATAGCAAAAACTGGAGAACAAACGTATCGTCCTTTGATTGTTGATCACGAAATAGTTTCTTTAGCATCGGTTTCGGCTTTAGCCGTGCAACGTCGAGAACTCGTGAATCGCAAACCCGCGCCTCAGGCTTTAGCTGTCATCGCTGATCCGGTTTTTGAAGCGAATGACGTCCGAATTGAAACTGTTAAAAATCAAGAAGTAGTTAAAGTTGACCAACCACAAGCGGAAGCGGCAAACACGCGCCGACTTGAATACGACACTGAAACTAAGTTTGCCATCACGCGCTTGCCCTTCACTCGCCAGGAGGCTGATCAAATCTTGGCTCAGATTCCCGCTTTGACAAATTTGGAAGCAACAGATTTTAAGGCAAACCACGCAATGGTTTTAAGCGGAGCATTAAGTAACTACCGTTACATTCATTTTGCCACACACGGCTATCTTGACACGGAACGTCCCGGTCTGTCGGCAATCGTGCTCTCGATGGTTGACGAACAGGGACAACCCCAAGATGGTTTTCTCCGAGCGCATGAAATTTATAATCTCAATTTACCGGCTGAATTAGTGGTTTTAAGCGCCTGCCAGACGGGACTCGGCAAAGAAATCAAAGGCGAAGGATTGATCGGACTGACACGCGGATTTATGTATGCCGGAGCCAAGCGGGTAGTTGTCAGCTTGTGGAGCGTCAACGATAAAGCGACCGCCGATTTAATGGAAAAGTTTTATCGCGGAATGCTCAAGGACAACGAGCGACCGGCAGCTGCCCTCAGAGCGGCACAGATTGAGATGTGGAAACAAAAGCAGTGGCAATCGCCATATTATTGGAGCGCGTTTGTCATTCAAGGTGAGTGGAGATAAAAGTCAACATCGGTCAATAGATAAGGAAACGAATTATGCTTAAATATTTTTTAATTATTGCAGTTTTTGCATTTTTTCCGGTAATCACACAGGGGCAAGACACTGAAGATCAAACGAGAGATTTATGGGACACTGGTTTTTTGCAGAAACGCCCGGCTGGAAAAAAACAAGTCAAAAGAACGCAGCCAATCCGCTACAAAGTTGTTGGAAGAAAGGCATTATCCCCCTCGCCAACACTGACTACCCAGGCAGCTGTCGTCGGAGTAACAATTTGGCGAATGCGTCCTTCTAAAACGACGGATGATGAAGAAGTCCGACAGCTCATTCACGAACAGGGAGAATGGACGCCGGAACGCGTCAGCGCAGGCACGCCGCTCTCGGAAGGTTCGCGCGTCCAACTGACAATAGAATCGCCGCGTTCAGGTTATCTCTATGTTTTTGACCGCGAGATTTATGCGGACAAAACTTTTGGAGAGCCTTATTTGATTTTTCCGACTCTGAGCCTCAACAGTGGCGACAATAAGGTTAGCGCCGGACGAGTAATTGAAATTCCTTCAACGCTTGATAAACCTTCTTACTACACTCTGAAACGAAGCCGTGCTGATCACGAAGGCGAGGCGTTGACCGTAATTGTCACGGACAAACCTTTGACTGAACTCACAATCGAGCGGAGCGCGCTTAAACTTTCGGCAGAACAGTTTAACTCGTATGAAAAACAATGGGGCGCGCTCACGCAACAACTCGAATTAGACGGCGGCGAAGGCACCGCCATGAGCAAAACGGAAAAAGCGGCCGGAGCTGGAAAGAAAGTTTTGACGCAGGATGATTTACCACCACAAACAATCTATCAAATCATGACTAAACCCAATCAGCCATTACTTTTAACGATTCCTTTGTCAATTAGCGCGCAAGCGGACAAAGCAAACGAAAAATTACAGCCTTAAAGAATATTCACAAAAAGCTAGGCTGAGACTTTTTCAAACTCAGCCCTAAATAGTTGTTAGCCAATCCGCGCCCGGTGGTTTTATTTCTTTGGTCGTTCGTTGGCTTTTAAGACGCGTTTGCGGAGGCGAATTGATTTGGGCGTAACTTCGACCAGTTCATCATCAGCAATAAATTCAAGAGCGGTTTCAAGCGTTAGTTCTTTTGCCGGAATTAATCGCATTGCTTCGTCTGCCGAAGATGTCCGCATATTCGACAGCTTTTTCTCTTTGATGGCGTTAATGTCCATATCGTTAAAGCGAGCATTTTCGCCGACAATCATGCCTTCGTAAACTTTCGTTTGCGGGCGCACAAAAAGCGTACCGCGTTCCTGCATATTATAAAGCGCGTAGGTCGTTGTTTCGCCCATCCGGTCGGCGACGAGCGAACCCGTAGCGCGTGATTTCATGTCGCCCTGCCAGCGGTCAAAACGCAAAAACAAAGTGTTGATCAAACCTGTTCCTTTGGTTTCGGTCAAAAATTCGCCGCGAAAACCGATTAACCCGCGCGAAGGAGTTTCAAATTCGAGCCTGACGCGCCCCGTTCCGTTGTTAACCATTTTCGTCATCTGACCTTTGCGCCGTCCCATCGCTTCGGTCACGACACCAATGAATTCTTCCGGGACGTCAATCACGACCAGTTCAATCGGTTCCAGAAGTTCGCCGTCTTCGTTGCGTTTAGTGATAACTTCGGGTTTTGAAACTTGCAGTTCGTAGTTTTCACGCCGCATCATCTCAATCAAAATTGCCAGCTGCAGTTCGCCGCGTCCCGAAACTTTGAAATGTTCGGCTTGCTCAGTTTCTGAGACACGCAAAGCCACATTGCCCAAAAGTTCACGGTCGAGCCGTTCTTTGATTTGCCGCGAAGTAACATATTTTCCTTCAGTGCCGGAGAAAGGTGATGTGTTAACGCCGAAAATCATCGCAATTGTCGGCTCGTCAACTGCAATGACGGGCAGCGGGTGCGGATTATCGGGCAAGGTAATCGTTTCACCAATTTCGATATTGTCAAAACCGGCAATCGCTGCGATTTCGCCGACCCCCGCGCTTTCGACCGGTTGGCGTTTTAAGCCTTCAAAGACAAATAATTCTTTAACACGAGTTTTGACCAGCTCACCATCGCGCGTCGAAACAGCAACTTCCTGGTTTTTAGCAATCTCACCGCTAAAAATGCGCCCGATTGCCAACCGCCCGACATATTCGTTGTAAGCGATATTGGTAATCAGCATTTGCAGCGTATCATCTCGAATCGCGTGCGGAGCAGGAACTGTTTCAATAATCTGGTCAAAGAGAGGTTTGAGAGTTGTGGAATCGTCTTCGAGCGATTTTTTTGCCACGCCGTCGCGTGAAATCGCATACAAAATCGGAAAATTGATTTGCTCGTCGTCAGCACCGAGGTCAATAAACAGATCATAGATTTCGTCCACGACCTCTTCAGGGCGGGCGTCTTGACGATCAATTTTGTTGACGACCGCGATTGCCGGAAGACCGAGTTCGAGAGCTTTGCGCAGGACAAACCGCGTTTGCGGCAAACACCCTTCAGCCGCGTCAACCAGCAAAACAATACCGTCAACCATTTTTAAAACGCGCTCGACTTCGCCGCCGAAATCGGCGTGACCCGGCGTATCTACAATATTGATTTTGTAATCGCCATAACGCACCGACGTGTTTTTCGCCATGATGGTAATTCCGCGTTCGCGCTCCAAATCCATCGAATCCATCACGCGGTCAACTACCGTTTCGTTGTCGCGATATGTTCCGGCTTGACGTAACATGGTGTCAACCAGAGTGGTTTTTCCGTGGTCAACGTGAGCAATAATTGCAATATTTCTAATCTTTTCGTGGTCTATATTCATTTTTTAAATTTAGGTTTTTAATATTTGCGAGTTCCAAACTTATAGAATAACAAAAAAACAAAAGGCGGTCATTTAACCGCCTTCAGTATCAAAATTAAATTATTCTTATCGAGCTTCTCGATCCGTTTGCAAATTGTTCGTCACCGAAAATACTCCGAAAACTCCGTTTGCCGCAATATTCGCAAGATCTGCGTCGCTCTTGTTAGCAACTACGCCTTCGAGCGTCACATTACCGTTTTTAACAATCACGTGAAGCGAAGGGTTGACACCTTGAAAGTAACGATACATGGCGCCGTAATTGGCAATTGCGCGAACCGTCCGGTAACGAATCGAATCATCAAAGCTTGAAAGCGGTAAAACCTCAATATCATTTACAACATTGCTCACGCCTTCGAGTTTAGAAACGCGGCGAGCCGCATCTTTTTGCGTTGTCGGGCGCACCACTTGACCGTAAAGCGTCACCGTACTGCCGTCAACTTTGTAAGCCAAATTGTCAAAAACGCCGTAATACGGCAGCGTAACAAGCTCATGACGAACTCGCTCGGTCAAACTTTTCTCTCTTTTTTGCGCGTTAGCATTGACCGGTAAACCAATCAAAAACAACGCTGAAAACATTAAAACCGCAATAAATGCAAATAAATTGTTTTTCAAAGTATTCATATTTCCCTTCTGTTTAGTGAGAATCCTTTATTTCTCTTTTCAAATTTTTCAGACAATTTTTAGACGCATTTATTCGGTTCAAAGATGCAGCAATCTATATTTTTTTGTAAAGTTTCGTAAAAATCATTTACAAGAAATTCTCAGTAAACATGCGATAAACCAGATGAATTGGAAGCCCGACGACGTTCCAGTAATCACCTTCGATTTGCTCGATAAAAAGTGCGGCTTGTGCTTGCACGGCATACGCACCGGCTTTGTCTAAAGGTTGACCATAGGCAACCAAATAATCAATTTCGCCTTTAGTCAGCGCGGAAAATTTGACGCGTGTTCGCTCGTGTCCGTCACGATAAACCAATTTGTCGGCAGTTTTGTTAAATAATGCGACGCCGGTTAAAACTTCGTGCCATTTGCCGGACAGTTTTCCGAGCATTTGCCGAGCATCGTTTATATCAATCGGTTTTCCGATTATTTCGCCGTCAATCACAACGGTTGTATCGGCGCCTAAAACCAGCCCGCTTTTAATTTTACCGGCAACAGCCTTAGCTTTGGTGCGGGCGAGCCTTTCGACATAAGATTCAGGGGTTTCAGTTGGTTGCAGCGTTTCGTCAACGTCAGCTGTAATTTTCTCGAATTGCCACCCGACAGCGCGCAAAATTTCAGCACGGCGCGGGCTTGCCGAAGCCAGTACGAGAGGCGGCAAGCTCAAACCCTCAAATTTTGCATTTGTTTTGTTTTCTATTAAACTCTTCATGATTTTGGATTTTAGATTTTGGATTTTAGATTGGCAAAGCCAAAACGCCTTAAAGCACGCACAGGCGATTGGATTTGTTTGATAAATCCAAAATCCAAAATCCAAAATCCAAAATCAGAATGCAGGAAGTTTTTAAACTGCTGCCCCAAATGCTGCGGCAGGAAGGAAAAGAAGACGAACTGACCGAAGCCGTTGTATTTGCGGCGTGGCGGCGCGTGGCGGGCGATGGTTTACGTGAACATGCGATTCCCTTCCGCGTTTATCGTCAAACAATAATTGTCGCGGTGATGGACGACAATTGGAAAAAGCATCTCGAAACTTTGAGCGGGCAATTGTTGTTTAAGTTGAACGCCGCGCTTGGCAAATCAACTGTCACTTTTATCGAGTTTCGGGTTGACGAAAAAACTGTCGCGGCGGAACGCGAACGGCTTTATCATGAAAATATCAGTCAGTTTGAGCGCGACCGAGTTGCCATGAAAAACGTCCCGGAAAATGTCCTAAAAGCGGCAGAGAAAATAGAAGATGAGAATTTGCGAAAAAGCTTTCTGCTGGCTGCCGGAAGTGCTCTGGCTCGCAAAGCGCGATTAAAAAGTTAAAGAAAGAGGCTCAAACCTTGTGATCAATTTTAAAAGATGAAAAACAAAATTATCCTCATCTTAATTTTGTGCATTGCGCTATTGCTTGCGGCGGCTTGCCAGAAAGCGCAGCAAGCAGTTAATGATGCAGAAGATTTGACTTCAACTGAATCACCCGTGATCAATCCGACCAACAAAGAGCTTGAAGCTGTCAGAACGCCTTGCGACGAAACGGGTAGCCAACAGGATGCCGAAAACTGTGCCAAAACAGAATTTGAAAAATCTGAGGCGGAAATGAACCAGCTTTATCAAAAGGTTTTAACCAATCTGCAAAATTTTGAGCAAAAGGCTCGCCCGCAAGATAAAATTTTGGCTGATAAATATAAAAAAGACCGGGAAAATATGCAAACCGCGCAAAAGGCGTGGCTCGCCTTTCGGGATGCTGATTGCATCGCTGAAAAAGAATCAGACGCCAATGACAACAATAATGCAATGATTGGTTTTTCCTGTCAGCAGCGTTTAACAGAAAACCGCACGGATGATTTAAAATTGATTTACGAAAACAAATGATTACAACCGACGAAATTCGCAAAATCGCGCAGCTCGCACACCTTGAAATCACCGACGAGGAAGTCGAACTGTACACTCCGCAAATGGCTAGCATCGTTGAATACGTTAAACAGTTGGACGAGCTTGACACCGCATCAATTGAATTGGCAACCGGCGGTTTTACGCCCGAAGGTGAATTAACCGATACTGAACGAAACGATGAGATTCGCTCATCACTTGGACAAACAGCCGCGCTAAAAGAAGCGCCCGATTCGCTCGCCGGACATTTCCGGGTTCCAAAAATTTTATAGTGAAGTCAGAACCGTCTGCGGTAGCGGACGGCTGAGGATGCTTGAGACAAATCTGCTAGACTAAGTTTAACCGTCCGCTACCGCAGACGGTTCTGACTTTATAAATGAATACAATCGAAAGTGTAAAAAAATCATTGGATTGGGCTGAAAAGCTCAATCCAACGCTCAACGCTTTTCTGACTATTGAGCGAGAATATGCGGAAAAACGCGCTGCCCAAGTTGAAAACTCTGGAATTGACTCGCTTCTGCGCGGGTTGCCGATTGCGGTCAAAGACAATATTTGTACACGGTTCTCGCAAACTTCGTGCGGCTCGGCAATTTTGGGCGACTATAATCCGCCTTACAATGCGACCGCCGTTGACAAACTCGAACAAGCCGGAGCAGTTATCATCGGCAAAACAAACATGGACGAGTTTGCGATGGGTTCGTCAAACGAATCTTCGGCATTTGGCGCAGTCAAAAACCCGTTTGATATAACACGCGTTCCCGGCGGTTCATCGGGCGGGTCGGCGGCGGCGGTCGCTGCTGGAATCGTAAGAGTAGCTTTAGGTTCGGAAACAGGAGGTTCAGTGCGTCAACCGGCTTCGTTTTGCGGCATCGCCGGATTAAAACCAACTTACGGACGAATTTCGCGTTACGGTCTGGTCGCTTTTGGCTCAAGCCTCGATCAAATCGGGATTTTTGGAAGAACTTCAAAAGATATTGCTAGTGTTTTGCAGGTAATATCGGGGCGCGACGAGCGCGACGCAACTACGGCAGACGTCGCCGTACCTGATTATTCATCGGAAATAAATGGCGATATTGCCGGCATGAAAATCGGCATTCCGCGCGAACTTTTCGGTGCAGGCTTGAATCCTGAGGTGCGCCAAGCAGTTGAAAATTCAATTGAAAATTATCGCCAGTTAGGTGCGGAGATTGTTGATGTCAAACTGCCTCACGCCAAATACTGCATCGCGGTTTATTATATTTTGGCGACAGCGGAAGCCTCGTCCAATCTCGCTCGTTATGATGGCGTGCGTTACGGATTCAGAGCGGAAAACACGCCGGAATTGCGACAAATGTATCGAAAAACCCGCGAGGAAGGTTTTGGGGCTGAAGTGAAACGCCGCATTATGCTCGGCACGTATGTTTTATCATCAGGTTACTACGATGCTTATTACTCCAAAGCCCAAAAGGTGCGCACTTTGCTAAAGAAAGATTTTATTGATGCATTTCAGGTTTGCGATGCGATTTTAACTCCGACCGCGCCTTCGACTGCCTTCAAAATCGGCGAGAAAACCGACGATCCGATTGAAATGTACTTGAGCGATATTTACACAGCCTCAGCAAATCTGGCGGGAATTCCGGGGATTTCGATTCCCTGCGGCGCAGACGGCGAAGATTTACCAATCGGCGTTCAATTAATGGGCAATTTCTGGTCTGAAAGTATGTTGTTAAAATTGGCTAATGCCTACGAAACTGCTTATCCATTTACTTCAAGACCAAAAATTTTTGCGGTAGAGTAGGAAACATTTTCAAGAGGGAACCAATAATTAAAACAGCTTTATTTCACATCCGTTGAGCGGGAGAACTTTATGTCTTTCAACATTCGTCAGATGATTTCGGGTTTGTTCCCAAATTCCGGGAGCGAAACAGTTGATCAACCGCTTGCTTCGCAAAAGTCTCTGCTCGACAAGCTCGGCGCAGTGTTCAATTTTAGCGATGCGGCGGCAAACAAAAATTCCGTCCAACCGCAGACCACGCTGCAAAATGTAGCAACTCAAATTAATTTGAGTGATGCCGACATCAATAGTCAGTTGCGCCGCGAAGCCGTTCGCGGCGGAGTCATCCCGCCCGCGATTCAAAAAGATGATAATTCGGCTTTTTATCTGGCAGGTGGCTACGGATTATTTCCCGAAGAAATTTACGTTACGCCGCAGATTACGCAATCGGAGATAATGCAGCTGGCATTTGCCGGATTCGCCGACAAAGCGAAACTTTCTGAAGCCGGAGCCGAAGAATTTATTAAACGGCGGACGGCGGAAACAGACGGCAAGGTTTATCCGCGAAATCGCCCAAACTTAGCGTATTCGGAAACAGAATTAGCGGCGCGAACCGTGACCGGCAAGATCTCGATTTACGCCAGCGAGGCGGACGTCGCGCTGCTCAGAGAAATCAAAAACCGCGAGCTGGCAGCGCTCGAACCTGACGCCCCCTCTGCCACCGCGAGCAAAACCACAACCGTCGAACAAATCACCAGGAGCATCACGGAGACGCTGGATGCGACGCTCGGCAAATCCACCGATTCGGTCGGCGGGACATTAAACCGAATCGGCATTTCGACTTTGCATGTGGCGGGCGACGTAGCGGAAGCGGTCGGCGCGACGGACGCGGCGCAAACACTTCATAATGCCAATTCGGGTTTGACTAATCAGGAGCAGGTAACAAAAGCGGCGATTCGTGACAGCGGCTACAATGTTCCAATTGTAGCCAAGATTGCGCAGGAAGCGGAGAACACACCGGAGTTTCTGCACGATGTCGTTGAAGGAGTGACGCTTGGCGATTTTAGCGAGAAAGAAACTTACGGAGCGCAAACCGGGAAAATCATCGGCGGGTTGTCTCCGGCGGGCGATGTCCGCGACATTGTCGCAAACACCAAAAACGTGGCGGAAAACAAACCGGGCAGTTATGTCGGGCTGGGCGCGTCAGCGATTGGAGCGATTCCCGTCGCCGGAGACATCGCCAAACCGATTATCAAGGGCGAAAAGAAAATCATCACTGAAG
>JBDTZD010000120.1:0-10042 GCA_040005335.1 Pyrinomonadaceae bacterium
TCATTTTGGTTTTAGTGTGCGGCATGGCGTCCTCGATTTTTGCTCAAACGAGTGGTGGCGAGCGCACTCGCCGTGTTGAAACCTCACCTGTGCCGAACGCTTCGCCCCAACCTTCGGGCGATAAGAGCAGTAATTCAAATTCAACAATCAAGCGACAATCAAAACTACCATCGTTTTTAGGCGGCGGTACTAGTATTAGTAATAACAGTAATAGCAATTCAGACGTCAAACCGACACAAACGACTTCTGCTCCCACTAAAGCTGCTCAAAAACCTCCTGTTTTAGTTGATTCATCCGGCTTGCCTGTTCCCTCTCAGCAAACTCAAACCTCGTCCGCCCCGGCAGCGAGCGCCGAAACGCCGAATGAAGAAGACGAAGTTATCAAGGTCGAAACCGAGCTTGTGACGATTCCGGTAACGGTTCTTGATCGCGAGGGGCGGTTCATGACCGGTCTGCAGCAATCTGATTTTAGAATTTCTGAAGATGGCAAACAGCAGGAAATCGCATATTTCAACACGACCGAGCAGCCTTTTACCGTCGTGTTAATGATTGATGTCAGTAATTCGACCAAATTCAAAATTGACGAAATTCAGGACGCGGCAATCGCTTTCATTAATCAATTAAAGCAAAACGACCGAGTAATGGTCATTTCGTTTGATGACAATGTCAACGTATTGAGCGAGCCGACGAGCGACCGCAGGCAGCTTTACGATGCCATCCGCCGCGCCAATTTTAACGGCGGAACATCGCTTTATGACGCAGTTGATTTTGCAGTGAACCGTCGTTTGAACCGGATAGAGGGACGCAAAGCAGTTGTTTTATTTACCGATGGTGTTGACACAACCTCAAAAGGCGCCAGTTACCAAAGCACTGTGCGAGATTCTGAAGAACTAGACGCGACCATTTATCCGGTTTATTACAACACTTACAGTTACATGCAAAATTCTGGCGGCGGCAATGGCGGTGGTAACTACCCGCGCCGCCAGCCATTTCCAAGACGCGGGGGCGGCGGAAGCGGGATTGGCGGCATTATTGGAATTATCCTGGGCGGCGGAAATGTGCAAATCGGGCGTGGCGGCAGCGGCGGCGGAACGGCAGGCAGTTCACGCAGCGAATATGAACGCGGTGAGCAATACCTCGAAGATTTAGCGGCAAAAACCGGTGGGCGCAAGTACGATGCAGATTCGACGCGAAATCTTAGCGCGGCTTTTTCGAGCATCGCCGAAGAGCTGCGTCGTCAATACAGCATCGGGTATTATCCCACCACAACCGGAAACACAGGACAACGCAAACAAATCAAGGTCAGTGTCAACCGTCCAAATTCAATTGTTCGCGCCCGCGACAGCTACATCGTCGGCGAGCAAAAACCAAATTCTGCAAAACTAAACTTGGGTAGATGAGTTTTTGGGCAAAGCTGGTGGGACACTAAATAACAGTTCATTATATTTTGTTCGAGCACTTAACAAGATTTTAGGGAAAAGGATTTAGACGTACTTTTCCCTTTTTTCGTGATAAAATTTGACTCATCCGAAATAGGGAGTTGTGAGATGAGAAAAGCTGTTGTTTTGCTGTTGTTCATCGGTTTTTGGTCAAGTGTGGCGGCGCAGTCGGGCAGAGTTACAACTGAGATTGATAAATCACGCCCGCGCCAGGTCGGAAACGCGCCCCAGGAAACCCCAATTCCAAACGCGCCGCAAAACCAAACTCCAAAACCAAATCCCGAAAAAGCTGGTGATAGTGACGAAGTTTTAAAAATTGAAACAGCATTAGTTACGATTCCCGTTTCGGTCATTGACCGCCAGGGGCATTTTGTGACGACTCTGCGGCAGCAGGATTTCCAGATTTTTGAGGATGGCAAACCTCAGGAAGTCGCCTACTTTGCCGCGACCGAGCAGCCTATTACCGTCGCGCTCTTAATAGATGTGAGCAATTCAACGGAGTTCAAAATTGGCGAACTTCAGGATGCTGCGAATGCATTTATCAAACAGCTCAAACCTGTTGATAAAGTGCTGGTTATCGCCTTTGACGAGAAGGCGCGTGTTTTGAGCGAAGCGACAAATGATCGCGACCAGCTGTTCAAAGCTATTCGACGCGCCAAATTTCATGGCGGAACATCGCTGTATGACGCAGTTGATTTTGCAATAAACCGGCGTTTGAGCCAAATACAGGGACGCAAAGCCATTGTCCTATTTACCGACGGCGTTGATTCGACTTCGCGTACGGGCAGCTTTCAAAGCACATTGGCTGCTGCTGAAGAATTCGATGCGACGGTTTTTACAATTCACTACGATACCTACAATCCAGAAATTGATGATGGTAAAACAGGATATGGCGTAACGCGTGAGGAATACGCCGCAGGCGCAGATTATGTTAAGGAATTAGCTGATAAGACAGGCGGCAAGTTGTATGAAGCCGACTCGACACGCAATCTTGAAAACGCCTTCTTTAACATTGCTGAAGAACTGCGCTGGCAGTATAACTTAGGTTATTACCCGCTCGAAGCCGGAAAAGCGGGAGATCGCAAACAAATCAAGGTGCGCGTTAATCTGCAAAACATTGCTGTTCACGCCCGCGATAACTACGTTGTCGGGCAGCAGGAAAAGAAACAGAACTTGCCCAAGTGAGTTAAATTGTGGTGCCGTCTTTGATAATCGCGTTTTTCGGAATAATCACGATAGAGTCGCGAATGTGGAAATTCTCACCGTCTTTTTCGTTATCATTATATTGATTGATGATTTTAACGTTTGAGCCGATGCGAGCGTTTTTATCAACAATTGCGCGACGGATAATCGTATTGCTGCCAATACCGAGTGACGGTGTTTGGCTTTCTAGGTCAGATTTCAGCTCATCCAAATTCTGAAAATAATCTGAACCCATAATGATCGAATCATCAATGCGCGTGTTGTGATCAATTCGGCTGCGAAGTCCGATGATCGAACGACGGATGGTTGCGCCTGTGATAATGCAGCCTTCGCTGATTAAGGATTCGCTAATATCGCCGCCGTGGATTTTGGACGGCGGCAGGTGACGCGAGCGAGTATAAATGGGCGAATCGGTGTCGAAAAAGTTAAATTTCGGGAGCATTGAACACAAATCAAGACTCGCCTGGTAAAACGCGCTGATCGTTCCAATATCCTCCCAGTAACCGCGAAAAAGATGTGCCTGGACGCTGCCAGTTTCAATAGCTGCCGGAATAATCTCGCGTCCGAAATCCACCCACGAAGAATCTTCTCCTAATAGTTCAACGAGTTTTTTGTAATTGAAAATGTAAATTCCCATTGACGCCAGGAATGGACGTGCTGCGGCGTCTTCCGGTGTTAAGCCGAACTGTTCGGAAGTGTCCACGCGCATTGCGTCGAGGGCGGCGCCTTTTGGTTTTTCGGCAAACTCTACGATTTTACCTTTAGCGTCGGTTTTCAAGAGACCGAACTCCGATGCTTGTTCGGGCGTGCAGGGCAAAACAGAAACCGTTACGTCGGCATTGGTTTCATAGTGGCGCTGTAAGAATTTACGATAATCCATTCGGTACAGATGATCGCCCGACAAAATCAGAAGCGTATCAACCTTTAAATCTCGAAGGTGCGGCAGCACCTGACGGACGGCATCAGCCGTGCCTTGAAACCACTGCGGCGAGTCTGGACGCTGTTCGGCTGCTAAAATTTCGACAAAACCGCTTGAAAAATTGGAAAAACGATAAGTCCGGGCGATGTGCCGGTTGAGCGAAGCCGAATTGTACTGAGTTAAAACGAAAATCTGCGTAATATCTGAATTGATGCAGTTTGAAATCGGTACGTCAACGAGGCGATACTTGCCGCCCAAAGGCACAGCGGGCTTTGAGCGATGCTGTGTCAATGGAAATAATCTGGTTCCCGCACCGCCGCCTAAAATGATGGAAACCACGTTTTCGTTTTCGATGTTCGGCATAAAATTACCTTTTGAGAAAACTCTGCTAAAAACCTGTCAGAAGATTTTGTTGAACGATTCGCAGGATAGCCGCAAAAACAAACAATTTCAAGACCTTTGTGAAATATTCAGAAAGAGCTGGTTGTCCCTCGTTTTTGACTTTCCGCATTCAAAATGATAAGTTCCGCAATTCGCTTGTAGTTATAGTTCTTTGGCAATACAAAACGGTTGGGTGCCGCGTTCAAATTTAAAAAACGCGGAAAATAGGGAAGTCGGGTTCGAATCCCGCACGGTCGCGCCACTGTAAGAAACAATTAAAAATGCAAAATTAAAAATGCAAAATGAACGAAATCTGATTTTTCATTCTTAATTTTTAATTTTTAATTGCTTTGAGTCAGGAAACTTGCCAAATCGTTTTTGCCTTTTGTACGTTTCGCGTCAAAACGTTCAAGGTTGTTATCATGTTCAAGTTTTCGTCGTCACTTTTTGTCTCCTTTTTTAGTGACGAAACAGAAAAGCCTTGCATCTTGACTTGCCTTGCGTTTGTGATACGCGAGAGCTGGAAAAGAGACGAGGCTTTTTTATTTTGTTCACAAAAGTTTTTCAACCAAAATATTTTGTTCTTTTAACGGTTTTTCTACTGTGCTGCGGAATTACTGCGTGTCAATCTGCAAATTCAGCGCGGCAGCAAACTGCGTCGCCAAATGCTGAGCAACAGCAATTACTACAACGTGAAGTAATTGATGATTTAGGGCGCCGCGTCCGGCTTCCGGCAAACATTGAGCGAGTCATTTCGCTCGCGCCTTCGTTGACCGAATCGGTTTTCGCCATCGGCGCCGGAAACAAACTTGTTGGCGTGACCAGCTTTTGCAATTATCCTGAGGAAGCTCGAAAACTCCCTAAAATCGGCGACACGATGAAACCCAACCTCGAAACGATTGTCTCGCTGAAACCACAGCTTGTTTTGATCTCAACCGATTCCCAGCTTGAAGGTTTTCTAAGGCAACTAGAAGCGAACAACATTCCGGCTTTTGTCACAGAAGTAAAAGATTTTGACGGCGTTCTGACAAATTTAAGACAGCTTGGAGATTTACTTGACCACCCGAAAGAAGCCGAAAAACTCGTTTCCGACTTGCAGACGCGCGTTACCCTCGTTCAGGCAAAAGTTAAAAACGAAAATTCTTCGGAAAAACCAGTCCGCGTGTTTGTGCAAATCTCGCGGGAACCGCTTTACACAATTGGAAAATCCTCATTTTTAACCGACCTGGTGCATCGGGCTGGCGGAGAATCGGTGACGTCCGGTGTTGAAACGGCTTATCCAAATATTAGCCGCGAAACAGCTCTTGCGGCACAGCCAGAAGCCATTATTTTGTCGGTTGACGAATCAATGGGAAGTCAAAACACCGCGCCGGACGATGCGTTTAAAAACTCTCCAGCCGTCAAAAACAACCGGGTTTACCCGATGAGCGGTGATTTGCTCACTCGTCCCAGCCCACGCACTGCTGATTTAATCGAACAAATTGCCCGCGCTCTACACCCAAACGCTTTTTAAGATTAATGCGCCGAGCTTTTCTAATTTTCACCATCCTTGTAATCGCATTGCTCATCGTCCTGCTCGGCGCGATGTTATTTGGCGGCGAAAAATTGCCCTTCTTTGAAACTATAAAGGCTTTTGGCGGTATTGGCGGATTAAACGAGCAACAGCAAAGGATTTTATGGGAAATCCGTGTTCCAAGAGTGCTGCTCGGCGCATCGGTCGGCGCGGCTCTGGCAATGGCAGGAGCCAGCTATCAAGCAATTTTGCGGAATCCCCTAGCCGAACCTTACTTGCTTGGAGTGTCAAACGGGGCGGCTTTGGGGACAATGTTTGCCCTCGTATTTTTTGGCAATCTGGCTTTGATGCGCCCCCTACTGGCGTTTGTCGGAGCGGGCGTTTCAACGGCAGCGGTTTATACATTAGCGCGCGACCGCGCCGGGATGAGCGCCGAACGGCTGATTTTATCAGGCGTCATTGTCACTACTTTTCTTTCATCGGCAATCGTATTGATTACAAGTTTGCTTGATGCTACGCGTCTTCGTTCCTTTACTTTCTGGCTTTTGGGTGATTTGACGAGTGCCGGAAAAGAAAGTTTTTACATTGCGTTTGGCGCAGTTATGATTGGGCTTTTGATTTTAACCTGGACGGCTCGGTCTTTGAATTTGCTGATGCTGGGAGAGCGAGACGCTTTTGATTTCGGAGTCGAAGTGGGACGTGTCCGGTTGATCGTTTTCACGACTGCTTCGGCTTTGGTTGGAGCATCGGTGGCGGCAAGCGGTTCAGTCGGTTACGTCGGGCTGGTCGTTCCGCACTGGATTCGGCTGGCGGTGGGAAGCGATAACCGCATTGTGTTGCCTGCTTCGGCAATCGTGGGCGCGATTTTCGTCGTTGTCGCCGACACCGTTGCCCGCACAATTATTGCGCCGCGTGAATTACCGGTCGGCGCTGTCACGGCTCTCATCGGGGCGCCGCTTTTTGTTTATTTGCTGCGAAAAAGTTGATGCTTGAAGGACAGGGAATTTCGGTTGGATACAATGGCTGCGAAGTTGTCGCTCCCGTTTCGTTTGTCGTCAGCGCGGGCGAAATCGTCGTTGTTTTAGGAGCTAACGGCGCTGGTAAAACCACTCTCCTGCGTGCTTTGAACGGCTCACTCCCGGTTATGCAGGGCGAGATTTTGCTGGCGGGCGAAAACTTGAAAACTTTGTCGCGGCGGAACATCGCGCGTCGCGTAACTGTTGTCGCGCAGGAAACGGAAACAAGGTTTCCCGTGACTGTTTTGGAGTTTGTTTTGTCCGGGCGTTTTGCTTCCAGTGGCTCGTTAAGCTGGGAAACGAAAAATGATTTGGAAACGGCGCGAAACGCTTTGATTGAAGCGGATTTAGCAAACTTTGAAAAACGTTTGATAAATCAGCTATCCGGCGGCGAGCGGCAGCGAGCGGTTTTCGCCCGCGCTTTGGCAACCGAAGCGCGCATTTTATTGCTTGATGAGCCAACAGCAAATCTTGATTTGGCGCATCAAGTTTCGCTTCTAAAATTGGTTCGGCAAAAGTGCGACGCGCTAAAATATTGCGCCGTTGTGATTACTCACGATCTGAATTTAGCCGCCGAGTTTGCCGACAGCATTTTGCTTTTAAAACACGGAAAATTAATTGCTGCGGGCTCGCCGGAAAGGGTTTTGACCAATTTGAATTTGCGCGAAACGTTTGGCGTTGAGGTTTTGCTCGATGCGCATCCGGCAAGCGGCAAAACTCGCGTGACCACAATCTATCAATGACTTTATGGCGTTGGCATTCTTTCGGATGTTCAACGCACGGCAATCAACCACCGAGCGACGGTTTCACAAGGGAAGTTTGGTGCATATTCCAACACTGCCCGCGCAACTGTAAACAGTAAAAAACGCTTTGCTGAATGCCATTGTTTTCTGAACGGAAAATGAGAAGGCGCGAAGCGGAGGCAATTAAAAATTCAAAATGTAAAGTTAAAAATTAATTGCAAAGAAATTTTGCCTTTTTAATTTTGAATTTTTAATTCAGCCAAAGGCTGTCAGTCAGGAAACCTTGCCGTTTTGCTCCACAACCAACTCGCGTTTCTACGACGGGTAGAGAAAGTGCAAAAATGAAAAAGAAAATTTTATTAAATTTGACGGCTCAACTCTGTTTGAGTTTGGCGATTCTGTTGTCTTTTAACTTGGTGGCTTTTGCGCAAAAGGGGGCAACAGTTAAGGGAAAAATAACTAAGGACAATCAACCTATTTCGGATGCAACTGTAATATTAAAAACATTAAAAAGCAGCGAAAAGCTGACGACTAATACCGATTCGCAGGGTAATTATAGTTTTGAAAATGTCCCTGTGTCGAACTATGTAATAACGGCGCAATCAGCCTTTTCAGGTTCAGGCAGGGTGCTTTCAGCTTCCAGAAATATTGTTTTGAATGTTGGTGAAACGAATCTAAATCTTGAGCTTAACGAAGAAGCCATCGCTATTCGTGAAGTGGTTGTCATCATTGCTTCAGGCACAGATCAACCAATTGACGAAGTTTCAAAATCAGTTTCTGTCGTTTCAAATGAAGAACTCCAAAACCGCAACGAAATTACAATTGCCGACGCACTGCGAACCGTTCCGGGTTTGCGCGTTCAGCAGTCGGGCGGTTTTGGACGCGTCGCAACGATTAAAATTCGCGGGCTTCGTAACCAGGACACGGCTGTTTTGATTGACGGACAGCGTTTTCGTGATCCGTCAGCGATTACCGGAGACGCTTCGCCCTTTTTGAGCGATTTGCAAACAATAAATGTTGAAGGTATTGAGGTTTTGCGCGGCTCCGGGTCGTCGCTTTACGGGACAAACGCCATCGGCGGCGTTTTCGACGTTAAAACCGATAATTTTCAAAAAGGTTTTCGCGGCAGTCTGCTGGCAGAAGGGGGCGGTCTCGGGGAATTTCGCGGGCGAGCCAGTTTCGGCGGAGATTTGGGCGAAAAAGCTTTTTATAACTTAGGTTTATCGCACACTAATTTTAGTAAAGGGGTTGATGGCGATGATGCCGCCCGCAACACGAGCGGAAAGGCGAGCGCACAATTTAATTTTAGCAACTATGCGAATTTAACCGGGCGTTTTTACTTTTCCGACGCTTTTGTCGGGTTAAATTCAAACCCTGACACGCTCGGCGATTTACCCGCGGCCGGAATCGTCGAGGCACGTCCGCTTTCGCGCTCCGAGATTCGACGTTACGAGCGCGGGACTCCGCTCTCACAAATTAATCGGGGAGACGCTACTTTTATTTCGGATTTAAATGATCCTGATGCTTCACAAAGTTCAAGATTTTACAACTTCAATCTTGTGCTTGACGGCAGCTTGAACAATTTTGCGACTTACAAAGTTTCTTATCAAAATTTACAGACGCGCCGCCGAAATTTAAACGGGACTGCCGGATTCGGTTTCCAGCCTTTTGACGGAACGGAAAAAAGCGTTTTTAGCGGCAATGTTCAAACCATCAACGCTAAATCGGACGTTGCCGTCAAGTCAAATTTGATTACCGTCGGGTATGAATTCGAGCGCGAAAAATATGGCAACGATAATTTTGCAGGAACATTGACAAACCCGGTTGACTCAACCGACGCCGCGCAGCGCAGTCAGAGCATTTTCGCGCAGGATTTACTCGAAGCGTTTGACAAACGACTGCAATTATCAGGCGCTTTCAGGGCGCAGTTTTTTAGTTTCGAACGTCCTCGTTTTTCGGCAAATTCGCCTGTGCAAAATGTGGCTCTCAATAACCCGCCAGCGGCTTACACGGCGGACGGTTCGGCGGCTTATTTCTTTCGCGCGACTGGAACAAAACTTCGCGCTCACGTTGGCAACGGCTATCGCGTTCCCTCACTTTACGAACGATTCGGCACTTTTTACGACACATTTAGTCAACCGAATCAATTTGTTTTATTCGGTGACTTTGACCTCAAACCTGAACGTTCGATTGCTTTTGACGCCGGCGTTGACCAAACTTTCAGCAGCCACAGAGTGCGGCTTTCGGCGACTTATTTTTACACGAAACTCATTGAAACAATCGGTTTTGAAAATGTGGTGCGCGACACTGGCGGAACACCAAGGTTTTTCGGCGGTTATCTTAACACCAAAGGCGGAATCGCTCGCGGCGGTGAATTTAGCGCGGAGTTCAAGCCATTTGCAGCGACCGACGTTTTCGCGTCCTACACTTTTACCAACAGCGACCAGCGGCAGCCGCAAGTTTCGGGAAGCGGGATTTTGCAGACTTTAGGTGTACCGCACCATCAATTTTCAACTGTCGTCACACAACGCTTGTTTGACCGTCTGACTTTGAATTTTGATTTCGTCGCCACTAGCTCGTATCTGGCGCCAATTTTCAGCAACACAAGTTTTCAAACGCGCATTTACCGCTTTGCAGGAAACCGCAAAGGCGATTTAACCGCGAGTTATGAAATTCCGACGAACAACGACAAGTTAAAACTTAAATTGTTCGGCACAATTGAAAACGTTTTCAATCAAGATTATTACGAAAACGGCTTTCGCACCGCCCGCATCGTTGGGCGCGCCGGAATTTCGTTAAGCTTTTAGTCATGCGGTCGGTGCGCTCTG
>JBDTZD010000130.1:0-2983 GCA_040005335.1 Pyrinomonadaceae bacterium
CGGAGTATGTTTTCTCAGTTCCGGGAGCGCTGAAAAACGCGATTGAATGGACGGTTTCGAGCGGCGAATTTATGAATAAGCCGACGGCTTTGATTACGGCTTCCGGCTTGGGCGAAAAGGCGCACGAATCTTTGCTGTTAATCTTAAAAACTCTGGAAGCAAACATTGGCGAAAATGCCGCGCTCTTGATTTCACACGCCCGCACAAAACTAAATACCGAAGGCATTGTTTCGGATGCCGCAACTGTCGAGGCATTAAAATTACTGATTGAATCTTTTACCCAAACTATCAATGAATACGGAAAAATGGAGGATTTGCCGGAATAACTGTCGGCGATTGAAAACTCTCTGAAGACGAAAACGGTCACAGGAATCAGCTCCAAAACTCTCATTTACCGAGCCGATATGAGTTTTCACCAATTAGAAAAAATCGCAACGATTACGGTTGACGGCACGAACATTTAAAAAATATTTAATGTCTTTTGAAGTAAAAAGCTCGAACTTCTTTCAAAATCCTGGCGAGTTTCCTCACGCCCGCTCTGATTTGTTTTTCGTTGAATAAAGTGTAACCGAAAATCAAACCGTTCGGCGCATTTTCATTAAAACTGTATGCCGAAACAGGTGAAACTTTTAAGTCCTGCGCGGCGGCTTTTTCCGCTACCGATTCGGCGTTGATCTCCTCCGGCAACCAGCCGACAAGAGGCATTCCGAAAAACGATTATAAAATGGCATAGTAACAAAGTCTAAAACAGACATTGTTTTTAGACCGCTTTAATTGCTAAGAGTTTCGCAGCTTCTGATGACAACGAAGATTTCAAGACGCTTTCGCGGCAACCGCGTTGACTGCGGCAACGAGGCGTTCAACTTCCGCAAGCGTCGTGTAGCAGGCGCAACCGGCGCGAACCAATCCTTGTCTGGTCAGCCCCAGACGTTTGACGACCGTCGCCGCGTAAAAATTTCCGTGCGAAGCGAAAATCGCTTTTTTAGCAAGCTCCATGCTGACTTTTGCTGACGGACTATCTTTTACGGTAAACGAAACAAGCGCGGTTCGCGTCGCATCCGGCGCGGGACCATAGAGTTTTACGCCTTCGATTTCCGACAAACCGTGCCACAGGTGGTTTATTAATCGCTCGTCGCGTCGGTGAAATTCCTTGAAAACATTTTCGAGGCGTTCGCGGCGCGTATTTCCTTCCCCGAGCGAAGCCAGAAAATCAACTGCCGCCGCCGCGCCAACGATTGATTCAAAGCTCTGCGTGCCGGTTTCGGCTCGTTCCGGTGCGGAATCGAGAGCGGGCTGGAGTTTCGGGAAATCGAGCGTTTCAAGCAGTTCCCGTCGAGCGTAAAGAACGCCGACGTGCGGACCGTAAAATTTATAAGCCGAACACGCCAGAAAATCGCAATTAATTTCTTTCACGTCAACCAAATTGTGCGGCGCGTAATGCACGGCGTCTATAAAACTCAACGCGCCTGCTTCACGCGCCATCCGCGCAACTCGCTCAACGTCGTTAATAGTGCCGAGCGCGTTTGACGCCGCGCCGACGGCGACGAGTTTCGTTCGTTCGCTCAGCAAGTTTGGCAACTGCTCAAGCTCTAATTGTCCGCTTTCAACATTCAACGGCAAAACGCGAATCGCTACGCCGCGCTCTGTTTCGAGTGCCCGCCAAACGTCAATGTTGGCGTGATGATCGAGTTCGGTGACGATGATTTCGTCACCTGCGCGAAGGAAACTTCTGCCCAAGGCTCGCGCCAGATGAAACGCGAGCGAAGTCATATTCTGCCCGAAAACTATTTCGTCGGGCGACGCGTTCAGAAAATCTGCCAGAGTTTGTCTCGCGGCGGCGACGGATTGGTCGGTTTCATTGCTCGTCGGATATGCCCAATGCGTGTTGGCGTTGTGATTAAAAAGATAATCGTTCATTGCTTCGACCACGGAGCGCGGAATCTGCGTGCCGCCCGGCGAGTCAAAATACGCTGCCGTTTCTCCGGCGTGAACACGGTCGAGAGCCGGAAAATGTTTTCGTATTTCCGACACCGATGCTGTTGCTTGAAAATTCTTTTCGTTCTTAGGCAATAATTTGACGTTTTCGTTCATAAACTTTTTTTAAAGACAAATCCGATTATCATATTCCTTATATCTCGCCGGAACCTGCAACCGAACGAAGCTCGATTCCGGTAAAAAAATCTGTTTTGTAAAAACAATGCCGCATCAATTAATCAAGTTTAATATAAAATATGCTTCAAGCAACATTTAGAATGTTCGGTGTAACGGTGAAAGACTTCATTCGGCGTTATAATTTGAACCGATTATCTTGTCGGGCAAAACGAAAACATTTCGGGCGAAATCAGAGGCGATTGTTTCCGAGCGATAGTATTTTGTCAAAATCCCTTTGTGCCCGGTTAAAAGGTCTGGATTTGCAGCCACAAATGCTGCCCAAGTTTGCGATTCTCCGCCGCGCCTGATGCGTTCGTGAATCAGAAAAAAGTAAGCGAACGTCATTGTTTCGTGATAAAGATTTGCCTTGCCGAGCGATGCGGCAAATTTTTTGAGATTTTCGGAAAACCGCGCGAGCGCGTCGAGCGGTTCGGATTCGTGTAAATAAATCCAAGCAAGGCGGACGTGGTTGCGATGATTAAAATCTACGGCGGACAAAGTGCAGTCTGCAAATTTAAGGGCGAGTTCGCTATCGTTCATTTTCAACCTCCAAAAAAATTGCTCAAAAGAAAAACCGCCCGCGCGAGTTAGCTCACTCAGGCGGTTGAAATTTGCGTAAAATTTCTGAACGACGACAGAAAATTATACGTCCAAAAAAGTGGACTGACTAAGATTTGTCAAAACGGATATTGTGATATTTCTGATTTTTATTAAAGTTATTAAGTTAGTAAAACGGGCAAACTATGAAAGTCAACTGGAAATCTTCAGAAAACGAATCTGTTTCAGCCCGAACGCTCCGCCCTTTCCGGCGAGCGTCATCCGCTTATTTCGG
>JBDTZD010000128.1:0-2979 GCA_040005335.1 Pyrinomonadaceae bacterium
TTTCGCGCCGAGATTCGCGCTTCAATCGCCCATTGCAACGGGCTTTTTCGTGCAGGCGCGGTTACCCGACCCGAAGCCGAACGGCTCAAAAACGGTTTGTGGACGATTCTTAAGCGTGCCGATTTTGACCGCAATTATTTTGACAACACTGATTCGGCTGACATTTACGCGTTTGTCGAGGGGCGTCTTTTCCAGCTGATCAACGAAGCGGCAAAAGCTCTGGAAATCGGGCGCAGCCGCCCGCACCGCGCTGCGGTTGCATTGCGTCTCTGGCTGCGTGACGAAATCGAAATTATTATTGAATCGCTCGAAAATTTAATTCAAATTTTGCAAAGCCTGCCAAACTACCGAGTTTTCGCCGCTTTTGCGGAAAGCTTTAAACGAGACAATGAGCGATTGCAAGAAATTTCGTTGCGAACTAACCAAATGCCTTGTCCGACATTCGAACCGTCTGACGAAGCGACGGCGGAAATTGATTTTGAATTAATCGCGCATGAACTCGGTTTTGGAAAAGTGCTGGAAAACCCGATTGATTCGGCAAACGACCGCGACTTTTGCGTTGAGTTTGCGGGCGCGGCGTCCCTCTTGGGTTTGCATCTCTCAAATCTGGCAAACACGGTTTTGAATAAATTTGAGATGGATGAGTCAAATCGCCAATCGTTGGAAACACTGCGCGGAAAATGCGTTAAAACTTTTGGGCATCAAACGATTTTGTTGTCACTCTTGAAAGGTTTGCCGATTGAAGGAGCGAATGAATTGGACGAAGTTTGCGAAATTGTTTTTGACGCTGCCGATACACTCAAATTTTGTTTACCCGCAACAGTCGCCGCTTTGGAAAAATTAGCGTGAGACAATTTGCCAAAAAGCTCATCAGCGAATGGCGCAAATTAAAATTGCCGACGACAGAAAAAACGGTTGTCGCAGCAGTTTCCGGCGGCGCGGATTCAGCCAGTCTGCTCGCTGGTTTGTACGAATTGCAAACCGTCAAAAAGTTGAACTTAAAAATCATCGTCGCGCATTTTAATCACAAATTACGCCCGAATGAGAGCGATGCAGACGCAGCATTTGTCAAAGATTTAGCCAAAAAATTTGATTTAAACTTTGTATGCGGCAATCCTGTATCAGACCTACGCAATCAGAAATCAAATTTGGAACAAGCGGCGCGGCGAGCGAGGTATGATTTTCTTGATGAGACTGCTGAGAAATTTGAGGCATTCGCAGTTTTAACGGCGCACACGCTCGATGATCAAGCTGAAACTTTTATGCTCCGGCTAATTCGCGGAAGCGGCGCAGATGGGCTTGCTGCGATGCAGCCAATCCGATTTCTAAAATCCAAAATCCAAAATCCAAAATCCAAAATCCAGTTGGTTCGCCCGTTCCTCAGTTGGGCGCGTCGCCAGATGACAGAAAATTATTGCCGGGAAATAAACTTGAATTTTCGCTCCGATTTGATGAATAATGATGAAAGCTTTGACCGCGTTCGAGTTCGCAAACAACTCATTCCGCTTCTCAAAACTTTTAACCCGCAGATTGTCGAAACTATTTCAAAGACAGCCAATTTACTCGGTGAAGAGGCGAAGGAGTTAAACGCTCAGGCTGAAAATATTTTGCGGGATGCAAGAATCGAAAATACAGATTTTCCCCCGCTCCACTTTGCGCTTTGCGCTTTGCGCTTGAGTAAAATCAATTCAGTTTTGCGAAGAAGGGTTTTGCGGCTTTGGCTCGAAGGCGCGCGCGGTAATTTGCGGCGGATTGACTCTAAACATTTGCGAGCAATCGAAACTTTAATTACGCTCAAAGAGGGCGGCCGATTGATTGAATTGCCGGACGGCGGGATCGTCACGCGCCGGGACCATATGTTGATTTATGCCCGCAAAGTTGAAAAAACTACGTTAGACATCTAAAATCACTTTGGATGAATAATTTATAAACTTGTTCACCTAAAACGCGAAGCCGATGATTAACAACTTCACTTCTTATGTCGGCATCTTAAAAGATGCGTTTCGCTTTTGTGAAACGTCGCACAAAGTGCGGAAGTTTGAGCAGTAATATCCGTAACCTGTAAACAAAACAGGTTTAAACGGAATTCGGAGGCAAGAAAATTTTGAGTTCCAGAGTTAAACAAACAATTTTTTGGCTGGTGATTATCTCCAGCGTCGTGATTTTTTACCAATTGATCGCCCGTAACGGCAATCTCACAGGGAAAGCTGCGCAACAAATTCCTTACGATCAGGCAGTTGCTAAAATTGAAAACGGCGAAATTACTGATTTGACACAAAAGCCGTCTCAGCTTGATTTGGTTGACAAAAACAACAATAAATTTTACACGACAATTGAGGAAAACAACGATTCGCTTAAAACGCAAATTCTCAATTTGGCGAATAGCAAAAAGGTGTCAACTCACATTGAAGGCAGCGGTTACACTCTTCTGTTAGGTTTTATTATCGGCTACCTACCGTTTTTTCTGCTCATCGGGTTTTTCATTTTTATGTTCCGGCAAATGCAGGCTGGCGGCAATAAAGCTTTAAGTTTTGGTAAATCTCGCGCTAAATTGCTTAACAATCAGCAAAAACGCGTGACTTTCAAAGACGTTGCCGGAATTGAAGAAGCCAAGGATGAGCTTCAGGAAATAATCGAATTCCTGAAAGATCCGCAAAAATTTCAAAAGCTCGGCGGTCGAATTCCGAAAGGCGTTCTGATGATGGGACCTCCGGGAACCGGTAAAACGCTGCTCGCGAGAGCCGTCGCCGGTGAAGCCAACGTCCCGTTCTTTTCAATTTCCGGTTCGGATTTTGTTGAAATGTTTGTCGGAGTCGGAGCCTCGCGCGTCAGAGATTTGTTTGAACAAGGCAAGAAAAACGCGCCGTGCATTATTTTTATTGATGAAATTGATGCCGTCGGACGCCATCGCGGAGCAGGTCTCGGAGGCGGTCATGACGAGCGCGAACAAACTTTGAATCAATTGCTCGTCGAAATGGA
>JBDTZD010000088.1:0-2955 GCA_040005335.1 Pyrinomonadaceae bacterium
AAAAACTCTCCGACCCGAAAAGGTGCGCGAAATTTATTATCGTTTGCATGGCAAGCAATATAATTCGGTTCCGGCTCCGCGCGGCGTCAAAAATGGGGAGCGAGAAGCCTTGGCAGATTTATCTGATGAATCGGAAGCCATTGATAATCGTCTCAATCAGGGTTTATCTGTGTCCGGTTCGCAGATTGACGCATCGGTTGACGGAGACGCCGCGCTCGCGTATCTCGAATGGACGCTCACCTTTAAAAACGAAAAGGGATGGCAGCAGGAAGCTGTTTCGCAAATTCAATTGCCTCCCAATTCGGTTGTCTCTCGCCTGACATTGTGGATTAACGGTGAAGAACGCGAAGCCGCGTTTGCCGGACGCGAGCGCGTCGCGCAAGCTTACGAGTCGGTTGTCAACAAGCGCCGTGATCCGGTTTTGTTGACAACGGCCGGGCGTGACCAAATCACTGTCAGAGCGTTTCCCGTACCGCCGAACGGCGAAATGAAAGTTCGCATCGGGGTAACTACGCCGCTCTACCTTGAACACGAAAACAGCAGTTTGCTCGTTCTGCCGCATTTTAACCAGAGAAATTTTGCCGTCTCAACCGAACACGCCGTTTGGATTGAATCCAAAAAACCGCTCGAAATCGCAAATCCAGCTTTTACTTCTGAAAATAAAGAAAATCTGTTCGCCGTCCGGGGCAAGATTTCAAACGTTAATCTCGCTAAAACCGGCGCCACTGTTCGCGCCTCCAAATCAACCGAAGTAAAAACGGCTTGGGCGCATGTGAGGAAAGATTCTGATGAAATTGTAAGGCAGGAAATCGTTGAAAGCACTGACGCTAAACCCGCAAGCCTTGTTTTCGTGATAGATGCGAACGCGAAAATGAAGGCTTTTCAAAACGAATTAGCTGCCGCAATTAAAACTTTGCCTGCTGACGCAAAAACAGCTTTGGTTTTAACTAATGGCAATGGTTTTAATTTGGAGACAGCCGCGCCGAATAGTTTCGCGGGTAATCCAAACGAAATAGCTGCCAAAATCGAAGCCGCCGAGTTTGACGGCGGAACTGATTCGATTGCCGCGCTCGAACGGGCTTGGGATTTAACCGAAACGATGCCGAATGCTGCAATTGTCTGGGTTCACACGCCGCAGCCATTAAAACTGGGTTCAGCCGACGCGCTTAAACAGCGGTTTATGCGTCGCCCCAAAAGCTCGCTTGTTTACAGTCTGCAAACGACGAACGGCGCAAATACGGTTGAGAAAGAACTTGATGGTTTTGGAAAGGTGAGAACGATTCCGCGCTTTGGCAAATTTGGCGATGATTTAAAAAGCTTTTTTGCGCGCCTCGGTCAAAATCAACAAACATTCGTTGCCGTTCGAACGACGAGCAGACAGGCTGATTTACCAAACTTAGCGAATGCGAAAGAAACCTCCGGTCATCTCGTCCGTTTGTGGGCGAACGAAGAAGTTTCGCGTCTGCTTGAAAACAACGAAGACAAAAACGCGCTCGATCTAGCGGTCAAATACCAGCTTGTCACCCCGGTGAGCGGCGCGGTTGTGTTGGAAACTGCGGCGCAATATGAACAATTCGGTTTAAAACCGGTCGAAGCCGGAACCGTCCCGACGATCCCGGAACCAGAAGAATATTTGTTGTTCGCCGTTGTCATAATGATTCTGGTTTGGTTTGGCTGGCAATATAGAAAAAAAATACAAACAAATCGAATTGCAAATGAATACAGATAAACGCGAATTTTTCAGCAAACTTGTCATCATTTTGTTGCTTCAGTTCGCTGGTTTTTGGGCAATCTGGAGTTGGTACGCGGCGCGCCTGCTAAGTTTTGACGGCGAAAGCTGGAGCTTTGTCGCACTGGGAGGGGCGATTTTGCTTTGTTTACGGCAAAGCAAAAAAAGCGAAAATATTTCGTTGCCGCTCGTTTTGCCAGCAATTTTTGTTTTGCTTTACGCCGCTAGTTTTCCATTTGCCGCACCAATATTAATCAAGGCAATTTTAGCTGTCACGGCAATCTCATTAACTTTGAGTCGGGCGATTTTTGGACAAGTTCTGCATCTTGGAGTTTACGTTTTGCTGCTTTTGAGTTTGCCGCTCGTCGCTTCGCTCAATTTTTTTGCAGGCTTTCCGCTGCGCGTCATCGCTGGCGAAGCAACCGCTTTTCTTTTACGGTTAAACGGGTTAAATATCTGGCGTGAAGGCGTTTGTCTGCATTTCGGCGAACAGCTTATTTCAATTGACGCGCCGTGTTCGGGCGTCAAAATGTTGTGGTTCGGATTGTTTTTGACTGCCGTTTTAATCATCATTTTGCAGTTGAATTTATGGCGTTCAGCAGCAGCATTTGCCTTGGCTTTTGTGATAATTTTGCTTGGCAATATCGCTCGCGCGTCGGCTTTGTTTTACACCGAAGCGAAAATCATTGATGCGCCGGTTTGGACGCACGAAGCCGTTGGCGTTTTCTCGTTCGTTCTAGTCGCGGTCGGCATTGTTTTCGTTACGCAAACATTGAAAGGAAACTTGAAATGGCACGCTGGACAATTTTCATAATCGCCTGTCTAATCTCTTCGCTCGCGCCTTTTTGGACGACAGAAAAATCCTCGACAACTCAATCGGCGAATAATTCTCCACGTTTGTCGGTAGATTTTCCCGCTGAATTTGAAGGCGCGCGGCTTAAAGAATTGCCTTTAACCGAACGTGAACAGTTTTTCGTCAAAGATTTTCCCGGTAAATTCGGACGTTTCACGGATGGAAGACGCGAAATTATTTTTCGCTTTGTCACAGAAGCGACGCGCCAACTGCATCCGGCGAGCGATTGTTTTGCGGCAATCGGTTACAAAACCAAACCTTTGCCGCTTCGCGTTGACGCTGAGGGAAATCGCTGGAGCTGTTTTGCCGCCACTAAACAGAGCGAAAACTTGCGCGTTTGCGAGCGAATTTACAGCACGGATAAAGCCGAAAA
>JBDTZD010000014.1:0-9844 GCA_040005335.1 Pyrinomonadaceae bacterium
GAATAAACTTTTCAGATTTCAAATATAGTCTAACTTAATTATGAACGACTACTTACTTAGTTTTAGCTCAAACTGATTTTGAAAAACTGACAAGACGTTATTCTTGCTTAAAAGAGAATGAGAACTCAGTGAGTGATTACTTAAACAACCGCGAAAACCAGCAAAACCGAATTGCAGAAGCCGAAAGAAAAGCCAGAGAATATCAAGTTACTCAGTTCGGCAAAGTTTTGCCCAAAATATCCGGCCATTGCTGGAGCGGCTGCCCGACTCGCCTCGTAAAACCATTTTATCCACAGGAAGCCAAACATTATCGCCTTTTTGGGCAAATCGTAATTGAAACTATTGTTGATGAAAAAGGTCAGGTGATTTTTACACAAGCACGCAAAGGCAAGCCGTTTTTAATTCAAACTGCTCGGCAAGCCGCTTGCCAATCAAGCTATGCGCCACAGCTTTTTGAAGGCAAACCAATTAAATTTTCTTGGACCATTGTTTATAATTTTATTCTGGACTAATACGTTATGGTATCGGATTAATATATCAGCAAAATTGCACTGTCGAAACAAAGGCGAACAACTTAGCGACAAATAGCATCCGAAAAAGCATTCAAACGAAATGTTAAATAATAAAAAATTTTGGTTTGCTGTAATTGGCTTGTTAATCATAACAAGTGCTATTTTGCATGAACGTTTTGTCAGTGGTCAAAACTCGCAATCAGCTTTCAAAACAATTGAAAAAGAAAAAACCTCGATTTACGAACCCTCCTTACCATTGACCATTGCACTAAAAACTGTTGCAGCGGAGAACGTGCGACTCAAAAACAATCTAGTTTGGACGCTCGGAAACAAAGAGCAGCGTGGTTGGTATCTTTACGAACCATTGATTCAGCGCCTTATCGGCACGGAACGCGATGCGGATTCGAGTGAATTTGCGTTGTCACTTGCATACTGGCAGCAGCAAAATGCGATGCAGCCGACCGGAATGGTTGGCGAAGAGACGCTCAACCAAATGATTAAATCATGGCAGGAGTTGCGAATTGCCAACAAAGAAGTAGCCCAGCCTGAAAAATTATTTACTGCGCCGATCGCCGATTTTTACGATCCAACGCGAGAAATTGCTTTGCTCAAAGTCGAACGAGAAACTTATCTCGCTTACAAGAGAATGGTCGCGGAAGCGGCAAAAGATCCAACGCTCAATTTAAAATCAAACAACACAGGAGAACTAGCGGCGGACGAAAAACGTTTAAAAATCATATCGGCATTTCGTTCGCCCGAATATCAGGAGAAATTGAGAAAGGCTTCCCCAAATTCGTCTCGCACCGCACTAGCGCTTTTTAGTTCGCATTTTACCGGGCGTGCGCTCGATATTTACGTCGGGGGCGAACCAGTCATTACCAAAGACGCTAACCGTGCGATTCAAATTAACACGCCCGTTTACAAATGGCTGGTAAAAAACGCCGGGCGGTTCGGTTTTTACCCATACTATTATGAGCCTTGGCACTGGGAATATGCGCCTGAAAACTCTAAAATTACAACTATGCAGCCACGTTAAATCCTTTTCTTAAATTAAACTCATGGCTTTTTAACAACGCCCCTTTGCTCAGTTGCACCTCGCAACACGACTGGGAGAATTTGCCCGCCGCTCGTTTCGCGTCCGGCTTCAATGTTCTGAACGCTGACGACAAATTGTTTTTTGCCGACGGCACGCGACAAAATGCGTTCGAGGTCTAGATCGGTTATCCGCGAAACGTCAACGCCGCTCGTCACGAGTTCCTGCCGCAAATTCTTGGCGTTGTTTGTCTCATAATCGTAAATATCCGGGTAAATGTGCAGTCGTCCAGCTTCGACAACATGCGTGTCGTAGGTAATCTCAACCGGAATAGTCGGATCAAGTTTTGCCGACAAAGTTTTGCTTGTCAGCTTGGCATTTTCGATTTGTATTTTCGTGAGCGGTAACGCGCGTGCTGCTGCAATTTTTTCAGCTAAATCGTAAAGATCGGTTTTGAGAACTCTGATACAGCCGTGAGAAACCAGGCTGCCTAAATCGCCCATGCCTTTGGCTTGATGAATCAGATAACCGCTCCCAAGCGGAATTTTTAATTTTCCAAGCGGATTGCGCGGGTCGGTTGGGAGGATAACTTCGCCGGCCGTCACGCGCTGGCTTCCGTTAACCCAATCGCTATCGGGCGGAATCCAATTTGGGTTCCAGATAACTTCGCTCGCTACGAGCTCACCAATATAAATCGGGTAATCTTTCATGCCAACACCGACAAAATAAGTTTTAACTTCCTTGCCGTTTTGCCAGAGCGTCAACTGAAAAGCCGGAACATTCACCGTAATTTTAATATCGCCTTCGCCCGGAACAAGCGCGGTTTTGGCGATTGAGCCGCCGGTTACTTTGTCTGATCTAGCTGATTGAGGCTTGGTGATACGTTCCAAGTAAGTCTGTGCCGAGGTGGTAAGGCTCGACAAATAAAAGATTGGCAATAATGCGATAAGTGCGATAAAAAAATGTGACTTTTGCATATTATTCAAAAAAATTCGCCCTTGCCCGACGCGCGAGCTTCTGATTTAACACCTTTGAAGATGCGCGGCATTCCAGTTTCAGTTGTTTGAAAACTTCCAGTTCGTTGTTCAATTTCATTTCACAAATGCTATAATCGTTGCACAAATGAAACAATATTAGCGAATATGGAACTAAAAAGAAAGTTAGAAATTTTGGCTGACGCAGCTAAGTATGACGCTTCGTGTGCCAGTTCAGGAGCGCATCGCAAACGTCCACTAAACGGCATTGGCAACGCCGAAGGAATGGGAATTTGTCATAGTTATACGCCGGACGGTCGCTGCGTTTCTCTACTCAAATTGCTGCTTACAAACATTTGCGTCTGGGATTGCGCTTACTGCATCAACCGCAAATCTTCAAACGTTCAGCGAGCGCGATTTAAACCTGATGAAGTAGTTAAACTTACGATTGATTTTTACAAGCGCAATTATATCGAAGGGCTTTTCCTTAGTTCCGGCATAATTCAAAACGCCGATTACACAATGGAGCAGCTTATAGAAGTAGCCAAAAAGCTCCGCGAAGAAGAGCATTTTGGGGGCTACATTCATCTCAAAGCCGTACCGGGCGCATCGCCTGAATTATTGCTCGAAGCCGGAAAATATGCAGACCGTTTGAGCGCTAATTTGGAAATGCCGCTGCAGGAAGATTTGGATAAATTTGCGCCGGAAAAAACTATAAGCGAAATTGAAAACACGATGACCGAAATCAAAAACGGTATCGAAACCGCAAAAGATTTGATGAACCATGCAGGAAACAGCCCAGTTTTTGCGCCCGCCGGTCAATCAACCCAGCTTGTCATCGGTGCAACCGAAACTTCGGACGCAACCATTTTACAAAAAGCCGAAGGTCTCTATCGCGATCACAAACTGCGCCGCGTTTATTACTCAGCGTTTAGCCCGATTCCAGAGCCGGACGTGCGACTGCCGCTAATTCCTGCACCGCTAATGCGCGAACACCGGCTTTATCAAAGCGATTGGCTGATTCGCAATTACGGTTTTGCGGCGAGTGAAATTTTAGATCAGAACCAAAATTTAGATTTAGAAAAAGATCCGAAACTCGCCTGGGCTTTACGGCATCGTGAGTCGTTTCCGATTGATGTTAATCGCGCGGCGGCGCGAGATTTATTGCGCGTTCCGGGACTCGGTGCGAGAAACGTTTCACGGATTTTGAAAATAAGAAAATATCACGCCGTTCGGCTCGAAGATTTAGCCAAGCTGCGCGTGGTCATTAATCGCGCGAAATGGTTTATTACGACTGCCGATCACAATCCGAATGTTTACAAATTAGATACTGATAATTTGGCAGACAAATTAAAGCCAAAAGCCATTCAATTATCTTTGTTTGACAGTGTTTTGAACTCCGTCGTTACTGGCGAATTATGATTCAAGTTTCAATTGAAAATGATTTTTTAAGTTGGCGCGTAGTAGCGCGCCAACTTTTGCAAAACAGGATTCTGCCGCATGAAGTTTTATGGACCATGGATGAACAAAGCAGTTTGTTTGTTGAATTTGCCCCAAACAAAAGCGATCTTAAAACTTTTAAAGTCTCGGTGGAATTTCTCGAACTCGCGGAAATTGTTTCATGCGTTGACGATGATGAAAGATGGGCGCTGCTTTATCGCCTTTTGTTTCGGCTGACGCATGAAAACCGTAATTTGCTGGAAATTGAATCGGATGATGATGTTAGACAAGCACTTTTGCACTCTAAAGCGATCCGTCGCGACATTCATAAAATGCATGCTTTTGTTCGGTTTAAGAGAGTTGAAAGCGACATAGGCGAAATGTTTATCGCTTGGTATGAACCGCAGCATTTTATCGTTAAAAAAGCCGCTCCGTTTTTCGCCCGGCGTTTTGGCGCAATGCGTTTTACGATTTTAACTCCAAAGGAATGTGCTCATTGGGATTTAGAAAACTTGATTTTTACTGAGGGCGTGTCCGCAGCAAATGCCCCGCAAGCTGATGAGATGGAGCGATTTTGGCAAACTTATTACGCGTCTATTTTTAATCCGGCGCGGTTAAAAGTGAAAGCAATGAAAGCTGAAATGCCAATTCATTTTTGGAAGAATTTACCCGAAGCCGAATTGTTGCCAGACTTGATTCGTCAAGCCGAACAACGTACGAAAGAAATGATTAACCAAAAAGCTCTTCGCGCTGAAGTTATTAAAAAACTGTCGCAAAAATCCTGACAATTCAAACTCGCATTTCATCGGGTCGCCAATTGATGACGATTTGTTTAATTTCATTCGGCTTGTGCACGTCGCCGCCTAAAGTCCGCGAAACAAGCGTTGGCAATTCGGCGTCCGAAGCAAATCTCAACGCTAAAATTTGATTGAGCGGCAGGTTTTCAGCTTGAAATGCTAAATCGGGCTGCAGAACTTTGTGATAACGCACTTGTTCCTCGAGTCGGATCACTCGATCCTGCACTTTGAGCGCGTTCATTCTAGCGATGAACAAAATGCCAACTAAAATAATAGCGAGCAGAACCGATTCAGCGCGATCAAAGCCTGGTTCTTGAATTAGTCTGACAATTTGATAAATCAAATGAAACAATGCGAGCGGCACGAGGACAAAGTGAAAAAGCGGATGAAACCGCCGGTGGTTTTTGTAATCTTGCATACTTTTGAATATTCTGTGACGGACGATATTTTGAACCCTGCAATCCTAACGAAGTTACACAATGAAAATAGTTTCCGTCAACATCGGACAACCGCGCACGGTTGAATATAACGGTGAAATGGTTGTAACCGGAATTTACAAAGAGCCGGTTTTCAAGCCCGTTAAGGTCAATGAATTAACTCTTGCTGGAGACATACAAGTAGATCGCCGTTTTCATGGCGGCGCAAACAAAGCCGTTTACGCTTATCCAAGTGAGCATTACGAATTTTGGCGAACTGAACTGCCCGAGATGGATTTGCCGTTTGGAACGTTTGGCGAAAATTTAACGACAATTGGCGTGCTTGAAACAGAAATTTGCGTTGGTGACAAAATCCGCGTTGGAACGGCTGAACTCATCGCCACAGAGCCACGTTTTCCTTGTTATAAACTGGGCATCAAATTTGGACGCAAAGACATTATTCGCCGCTTTCAAAAATCCAGGCGAAGCGGCATTTACTTTTCAGTTTTTGAAACCGGCGAACTTCAAACAGGCGATAACATTGAATTTTTAGAGCGAGACGAAAACCGAGTCACAATCGAAGATTTAGTGCGCCTTAACGACGAAAAAAATAATATTGAAATTGCGAAGCGTGCCTTGAAAGTTATCGCTTTACCTAAGGACTGGAAAAGGAAAATCAGTAAAATGCTCGGCTAAGTTGTTTGTTAACCATTTTTTGCCTGGGATTCAAGATAGAACAAGTGATCGAAAAAAATGCTGATTAAATACTCCCAATTCGTTTTAATGAGAGCAAACTGATTTATACTTTTTTGGGGCACACTTAAACCTCTAGTTCAACAATTGTAGATTTCAACGTTTGAAATGCGAATTAGAAAAACTGCACAACATATCATCTGCTACTGCGAGTTAAATGAACAACATTATTGATCCGCAAAAAACTATTTCAATGCTTGAACGCGGTTGGCAATTAACCGTCGGGCGGATATTTGTTCTCCTTTTTTTAATGGCGACGAGTTTATATTGGAACGGTGAAAACCTGCCCGCCTCATCTAAAGCTTTTTTACATGTTCCGCAGATTATTTTTGTTATCTGGTTTTTATTAGCGATCTTGTATCTGCTGGCGCTCAAGTTTATCAAACATTTACAAGTACAAATTGCCGTTCAGATGGTAATTGATGGGTTGTTGATGTCATGGCTGGTGTGGGCGACGGGTGATGTCAGGTCGCCTTATATCACTCTTTATACGGTTTTGATTTGTCTGACCGGAGTATTTTTTACGGCACGCGTCTCTCTTTGGACAGCTATTGCCATAACTATATTATTCACTGCGTACTCAACACTAATAACTTTCGCCGTTATCCCCCGACTCTCCGCCAGCGGACCTCAAGTTTTGCCTTATCAGGCTTTGCAGATCATCGGGTTTCATGATGTTGCTTTCCTGGTCGTTGGACTACTGGCCGCGCAACTTGCTGCGCGGCAACGCCGCTCGACTGTGCAGTTGCTGGAAACCGTCCAAAATCTTAACGATTTGCAGCGTTTGCATGAACGAATCGTCGAGTCAATTCGTTCGGGGCTCGTAACGACCGACCTCGAAGGAAAAATTTATATTTTTAACGCTGCCGCCGAAGAAATTACGGGATACAAGGCTTCTGATGTGAAGGGGTGGACAATCTACGATTTACTAGGTGATATGCATCAATCGGTAAACGAGACGCTTAATGCGCTCAAAAAAGGCACTCAGCCGCCGCGTCTCGAAATAGATTTCGTCACTCCGAATAATTTTAATTTACGGCTCGGATTCAGTGTTTCTCCGCTTTTCGACGAAAACGGCGCGACGAGCGGTTTGATTATTACATTTCAAGATTTGACCGATATTCGCCTGATGGAAGAGAGTTTTCGGCGCAAAGACCGCCTTGCCGCAGTCGGACGTGTGGCCGCGGGTCTGGCACATGAAATCCGCAATCCTTTGGGAGCCATGCGAGGAGCGATTCAAGTTTTGCAGCCGGCCATGCAGAAAGATTCGAGTCAAGCGCAATTGATGGATATTGTCCTGCGCGAATCCGACCGTTTGAATTCAATTATCACCAACTTTTTACAATACGCCCGCCCGCGCCGAACGGAATTTGAAATTGTTGATTTACGGGATATTATCAATGACGCTGTGACTCTTCTGCGTCATAGTCCTGAAGTTCGCTCAATTCATGAAATTGTCCAAGATTTGCCTGATGAACCGGTTCTCGCCACCGCTGATGCCGCCGGTTTGAAGCAGGTTTTTTGGAATTTGACGCGTAACGCTATGCAATCAATGCCGGATGGAGGCAAGCTAACAGTAAAGCTCGCCAAAGTGTCAGCTCACAGATCGCAAATCACTTTTACAGACACCGGCGTCGGAATGCCTCAAAACCAGGTTGAACGGCTTTTTGAGCCTTTCTCACAATCTACGACGGGCGGAACTGGACTCGGGTTGTCAATCGTTTACCAGATAATACGAGACCACAACAGCACAATTAATGTTCGTAGTCGAGAAGGAAAAGGCACTACAATTACGATTGATCTGGCAGCGGGAAAAGTGGCTCGAAACGAAACGTGACAAAAATTGTAACAATATACTTGAGTAAACTGCTTTCGCATACTAAACTCAAGGTTGAGAAGCCGATTCTTGGCTTATCATGAACTTTCATTCCACCATCCTCTTTTCGGCACTTAGAGCTAAAGCCACAATTTTAAGCTATGTCAAATTTAATGATTGTTGACGACGAGCAGAGTTATCGGCAACTGCTGTCTCTAGTTTTTAGCAGCGAGGGTCATAGCGTCCGGACGGCAGAAAATGGGCGCGAGGCTGTTCGCTTGATCCACCAGGAACCTGCAGATCTGATTATTTCAGACGTTCGGATGCCGGATATGGACGGTATTTCCCTGCTTCGCTCCGCTCGCGAAACTGCGCCGGACATCGGTTTCGTTTTGATGACGGCTTTTGCCACGGTGGAAACTGCCCGTGACGCGTTCAAACTTGGTGCCGATGATTTTATTCAAAAGCCTTTTGATGTTGAAGAATTAAAGTTAATCGTCCAAAAAACTCTTGACAAACAAGCTTTGCTCACCGAAAACCGCGCTTTCAAACGAGCGCAGCGCGACCGCGGCAGTCTCAGAAACATCATTGGGCACTCTGAACGGATGCAAGCCGTTTTTCAGATGATTGAAACGGTAGCCGAAGTCCAGTCAACCGTTTTGATCACGGGCGAGAGCGGGACCGGCAAAGAGCTTGTTGCGCGTGCGATTCATGATTGCAGCAACCGAGCTGAAAAACCATTTATCTCAATTAACTGCGGAGCGTTTACCGAAACTTTGCTTGAATCTGAACTTTTCGGCTATGTTAAAGGAGCATTTACCGGCGCCAATGCAAATCGCAAGGGTTTGTTTGAAGCTGCCAACAAAGGCACAATTTTTCTTGACGAAATTGGCGAAATGTCTTCTCCGATGCAAGTTAAATTGTTGCGCGTCTTACAGGAAAGAAAAGTGAGACCAGTCGGAGCGCATGAAGAAATTCCCTTTGATACGCGCGTAATTGCGGCGACCAATCGCGATTTGTCAGCGATGACCAGAGAAGGAACGTTCCGCGAAGATTTGTTTTACCGCGTTTCGGTAATTCCGATTCATCTACCGGCGTTGCGAGAGCGACGCGAAGATATTCGCGAACTCGCCGCGCATTTTGTCACCAAATTCTCTGAAGCTTCGGGTCGCGAAGTTGTCTTAGGCGAAAAAGCCGCCCAACTTTTAGAAAGCTATTCATGGAACGGTAACGTCCGCGAGCTGGAACACACGATAGAACGCGCGGTTGCACTTGAGCGCACCGGAGAAATTCAGCCCGAACGTCTTCCCGACCATGTTACTAATTACAGCTCCGACCGCGTGGTGGCTGAATTTCTCTTTCCTGAAAACGGTATTGATTTGACGGCGCACCTTGATCAGCTTGAGAAAACTTATGTGCTGGATGCGCTCAAACGCACCAATGGCAATCAAACTAAAGCTGCGGATTTGCTGAAGATGACCGTTCGCAGTTTGCGGCATTTGCTCGACAAACATGGTATCCGCACTATTTCCGCTCAGATGAGAACCCAAGAAAGTGCTTGATCAGAAGTGATTTTTCGATTGAAGTTTTATTAAGTGGTGAAATCTATTGATTGAGATTGTAAATCAACAACGCAAAATCAAGATTGACAGCGCCAGATGGCGCGAGTTTGCAGAAAAAGCTATTGCGTCGGTCAAAGAAGCAAAGGGGAAAACCGCGACAATTGCATTTGTTTCAGATAAAAAAATGCGTCAATTAAACCACGATTTTCGCAGCAAAAACACAACTACGGATGTGCTCTCGTTTCCTTTTGAAGCGGATGAATTTGATTACGAAGAAAACTGCACGACGCTTGGTGACATTGTAATCTCGGTAGAACAAGCCCGACGCCAAGCAGAGGAAAACAATCTCCCGCTTGAGCTCGAAATTTCGCAACTCATCTTACACGGCATTCTGCATCTCTGCGGTTATAACCACGAAACAGATCACGGCAAAATGAACACACTCGAACTTAAGCTTCGCGGGCGATTGGGAATTGCTTAAGTCAAACTAAACGCCTACCTCAAATTTAAGTTAAAAACGGCGCGATAGTCTGTGCGTAAG
>JBDTZD010000092.1:0-2933 GCA_040005335.1 Pyrinomonadaceae bacterium
CGCGATAAATTGCAGGAAAACACCCGATATTTCCGCACTGAATTATCAAAAATCGGACTCGAAATTCTGCCCGGCGAACATCCGATTGTTCCCGTGATGTTTGGCGACGCGCCACCGGCAGTCAAAATGGCTGAATCGCTTTTAAACAAAGGCGTTTATGTCATTCCGTTTTCATTTCCCGTCGTCCCGAAAGGCAAAGCGCGAATCAGAACACAGGTTTCAGCGGCGCATTCAATTCAAGATTTGCAGTTCGCGGTTGAGAAATTTGCCGAAGCGAAAGACGAGCTTGGAATTTAAAATAACAAGAAATTTCAACCATAGATAACTTTGATAAAGAAAAATGGATAAGGAAGTTTACACCATAAATCTTTCTTTTTTTATCCGCGGCTGCGTATCACAATCTGTGATTAAATTGCCTTGACTCTATGCAAAATTTTGAATCAACCGCAGCTTTCGCCCGAAAATTGGACGAGCAAAATCTCCTTGGGATTTTCCGCGATAAATTCTTTATTCCCAAACAACCGAACGGCGAAGATGTTTTGTATTTTGCGGGGAACTCGCTCGGACTTCAGCCAAAATTAACCAAAAGCTATATCGAACAGGAATTAAAAGACTGGGCGACTTTTGGCGTCGAAGGGCATTTTCAAGCGCAAAACCCGTGGATGCCGTATCACGAATTGATGACCGAACAAATGGCGAGGATTATTGGCGCAAAACCGATTGAAACAGTAGTGATGAACTCGCTCACCGTTAATTTGCATCTGCTGATGGTTTCGTTTTATCGCCCGATTGGTAAACGCCGCAAAATCGTGATCGAAGCGGGCGCGTTTCCATCTGATCAATACGCGGTGCAATCGCAGATCAAATTTCACCAGAAGTCAGAATCATCTGCGGTAGCGGATGGTTCTGACTGGTTGATTGAATTAAAGCCGCGCGAAAACGAAACCCTGCTGCGAACCGAAGACATCGAAAAAACTATTCTCGCAAACGGCGGCGAGATTGCTTTGATTTTGCTCGGCGGCGTGAATTATTATACGGGGCAAAAATTCGACCTCGAAAGAATTACGGAAATTGGTCACAAGGCGGGCGCGATTGTTGGCTTTGATCTGGCGCACGCGGCGGGAAACGTTGAGTTAGAGCTTCACGACTGGAACGCGGATTTTGCCGTCTGGTGTTCTTACAAATATTTAAACGCGGGACCGGGCGGCGTGGCGGGCGTTTTTGTTCACGAACGTCATGCGGAAAGTTTTGACTTGCCGCGTTTTGCCGGTTGGTGGGGACATGACAAAGAAACCAGGTTTTTGATGGATTCCGAGTTTGTCCCGATGCGCGGCGCTGAAGGGTGGCAAATTTCAAATCCGCCGATTTTCCAGCTTGCCGCGCTCAAAGCTTCGCTCGATATTTTTGAAGAAGCCGGAATGCAGAACTTGTTGGAGAAATCCCGAAAGCTAACTGGATATTTGGAATTTTTATTAAACGAAATTCACGACGAACGGATTTCGCTAATTACGCCTGCAAATTCCGCTGAGCGCGGCTGTCAGCTTTCGATTCGTGTCAAAAACACAGACAAAAGCCTTTTTCAAAAGATTACTGCTCAAGGCGTCGTTGCTGACTGGCGCGAACCGGATGTGATCAGGGTCGCGCCTGTTCCGCTTTATAACACTTTTACTGATGTGTTTCGTTTCGCGCAGATTTTAAAGGATTGTTTGGGATAAAAGTGACGATGAAATTTCCAACTATCACAACCAAGCAGGAATTTGATGAATATTTCAAAAGCGATGTCTGGATTGATGCGGCAAAACTAATTCTTCGGCGTCATCAGATTTCTTTTAACAAGTTGAACCGCGCGGAACACGGCGAGCACATTGTTTTTCTGATTGATAATTCGTTAGTCCTTAAAATTTATAAACCTTTCCGTGCCGGCTTTGAGCGCGAAAAAACGGCGCTTGAATTTGCGAACGGCAAAACGAGTATAAGAATTCCTGAAATTATTGCTGTCGGCGAGTTTGAATATTTTGATTACCTCATTATGACACAGCTTGCTGGCGAATTGATGAAGAGAGAAATTTGGCTTACCCTTCCGGAAAAAGAGCAAATTGCGGTTTTAACCGAGCTTGCCGTTGGTTTAAAAGAGCTTCATTCGCACAACGCCGATTCATTCGATTTCGATTGGCATAAATTTGTCGAACTTCAAGCAGCCATTGCCCTCGAAAGACAAATTGCGGCTCGCGTTAATCCCGAATGGATTGATAAATTACCCCATTTCATTGAAACCAATCTAAAGCTCTTGCCACAAGATTTGCCCACGGTGTTTCTGCACGGTGACGTGCATTTCGGCAATCTGCGGCTGCAAAAATTGAACGGCGAATGGCGAATTTCGGGTTTGTTTGATTTTGCCGATTCGCTCTGTGGTTTTCACGAATTTGATTTTCTCGCAGTCGGGCTTTTGATGATTCAAGGGCAAAGCAAATTACAGCGAGAATTTTTCAAAGCATACGGCTATGCGGAAAACGACCTTGACGAAGCGTTTCGCAAGCGCTTGATGCTCTTAACGGTTTTGTATGAATGCAGCGATTTGCGAAGATATGCTATGCGACTCGCGCCCGAAGCCGTCGAATTTTCGTTTGAAAAATTAGAAAAGTCCATCTGGAGTTTTGCGGACAAGTTTTAATTCGAGCCTGTTGATAAATCAGAAGCCCGCGCGTCGGGCAAGGGCGGGCTTCTGATTTGGTCACGTGAAATTATGAAAAGCTGCTGGGGATCTTTCACCTTTTTTAGAGTAACGGCATTGTTCATGCTCTTATTTTGCTGCAATACGGTTTTGTTTGCCGCCGCACCTGCGCATCCGCTTGATCCGCTTGACACAGCGGAAATTACGAGCGCGGTTAAAATTTTACAAGCCGCCCCGAATTTTCCGAAGAACGCTTTATTTT